>ONUQ01000196.1 GCA_900321055.1 uncultured Elusimicrobia bacterium | reverse complement strand
TTCCTGAACACCTTTTTCCGATAAATCTACATCTGTCCATCCCGTAAATTTGTTTTCTTTGTTCCAAACACTTTCTCCGTGTCTAATCAAAACTAATTTATACATTTTCATATCCTCCAATATATTTTTTCACCAATATATCATATTTTTCGTTTTTTTCTTACATTAACCGGTTCTTGTATTAACCGGTTATAGATTATAGCATTATTTTTATTATTGTGAAAATCTTTTTAATTCAAAATATACAATTTATACTTGCATAATAGTAAAAAAAAATTGTTTTTGATATACTAAATTGATAAAATAACGGTGTTAAACTATTAAAGGAATATAAGCTATGAGAAAAATCACTATTGTAAAAAACTATTTAAAACATGCGGAAGGGTCTTGTATGTTTTCTTTAGGAGAAACAAAAGTTTTATGTGTAGCAACCGTTGAAGAAAAAGTACCGCCTTTTATGGAAGCAGATAAAAAAGAGCAGGGATGGATAACGGCTGAATACTCAATGATGCCAAGATCCTGCCCTACAAGAATTTCAAGAAAAAAACTTCAAAACGGTAGAGCACAAGAGATTTCAAGACTGGTAGGAAGATCGTTGAGAGCCTGTGTAGATTTGGAAAAATTAGGTAAAAGAACAATAACAATAGATTGCGATGTTATAAGAGCGGACGGAGGAACAAGAACAGCCTCCATTAACGGCGGATTTATTGCCTTAGTTTTGGCACTAAAAAAATTACAAAAAGCAAAATTGATAGATTCTTTACCTTTAAAGGGATTTTTAGGAGCAATCAGTGTAGGTTTTGTCGAAAATAAAATGGTGTTAGATTTATCTGCCAAAGAAGACAATGTTGCAGATATTGATATGAATGTTGTTATGCTGGATAACGGAGATTTAGTTGAAGTTCAAGGAACTGCGGAAGGGCATACTTTTTCAAGAAAAGCTTTAGATAAAATGTTAGACAGTGCAAAAACAGGAATAACTAAAATAATTAATGCACAAAAAAAATCCTTAGGGAAAATATAAAATGAAACAAATAATTCTTGCTACGGGAAATAAACATAAAGTTATAGAGATAAAAGATATTTTAAAAGATTTGCCGGTAGAAATAAAACCCATGACAGATTTTGAAAAATATCCGGAAGTTATAGAGGACGGACAAACTTTACAGGATAATGCACAAAAAAAAGCAACGGAAGTTGCAAAATTTTTTAATTCGTGGGCTATAGCGGACGATACCGGACTTGAAGTAAATTGTTTGAACGGTGCTCCGGGAGTATATTCTTCAAGATATGCCGGTGAAAATTGTTCTTATACCGATAATAACAATAAATTGTTAAAAGCTCTTGATGGTATTCAAACGAAAAACAGACAGGCACAGTTTAGATGTGTTATTGCATTAAGTGATCCGCAAGGTAATGTAAAAATCCTTGCAGAAGGTAAAATAAAAGGATACATTGCACAAAGTTTATCCGGAACAACGGGGTTTGGTTACGATCCGTTGTTTTATATTCCCAAATATGAAAAAACTTTTGCTGAGCTTGGTGAAGAAATAAAAAATAAAATTAGTCATAGAGCTATTGCTTTACAAAATTTTAAAAACAAATTTTTAGAACTAAAATAATTTATGAAAAAAGTAAGAATTACGGTTTTAAAACAAGCTAAGTATGTCGATTTAATAAAAAAATATGAAAATCCGATAGAACATGCCTGCGATTTAAAAGTTGGAGATGTTTTCATTTCTTGTAATGCACAAAAACCGGAAAATTTATGTGACAGTGCATGGGAAAGCATGGAAAAGTTTGTTAAAAAACTTGCAGACGGTGACGGGAACTTTTTCAATGGTTGGATGAAGAATAAATATTCTGCAATGATTTCCTGTAATGATGGTTTTAGACCTGTAAGTTTTTATTTAGAAACAATACAGTAGTTTTGAACATAATATATATTAAAACTGTCTGAGACAGTAAAATATTACTATAATATAAGAGACATATTAATTGGTATATTGAAATTATGAAAATATTGATTGTTAAACCAAGTTCATTTGGAGATATTATTCAGGCGAACCCGATATTACAAGCTATAAAAACAACATGGAAAGATTGTTCCATAGATTGGCTTGTTTTTTCTCATTGGAAACAGGTTGTTGAATTGTTTA
>ONUQ01000008.1 GCA_900321055.1 uncultured Elusimicrobia bacterium | reverse complement strand
TCACATTCATTCCATAATAACTTGCAAATATAAGTATAGGTAAAAAAATCGTTGCTATTATACTTAAAAATTTCATGATTTCATTTAACTTCAAAGTTACGGATGACATATAAATAGTAATAAGCGAACTCACCATTTGAGAGTTATAGTTAATTGCTTTATTTAAACTGTTAAGTTGATCTGTTATATCTCTAAAATATGCGGAATAAGAATCTTTTATGTATTCGTTGTGTTCTCTGGAGAAAAAAGAATAAACATTTTTTTGAGGATCAGCGATTTTTCTCATAGAAAGAAGTACTTTTTTTAAGTCAAGAATTTGTTCCAAAACATTCGGATTGGGGTATTCAAGTATTTTATCCTCAAGAATATCTATTTTGTCACTAATTTTATCCATAGTAAATTCAAGGTTTGAAATAACGGTAAACAAAATTTTATAAAGTAAAATTTCTACGGATTTTAATTCTACCTGTGGTTTAACTTTTGCTTTATGTATTAAAGTGTCTATAAATTCAAGTTCTTCGGTATGTGCCGTAATAATAAGATTTTTTGCCAGAAATATATCAAGTTCGTACATTGATTCGTCAAATTCAGCCATATTCAAGTTTTTTAATCTTATGCCGTGAGTGCTTATAAATAAATAATTATCAAATTCTTCAACTTTAGGGTTGTACAAAGGAAATAAACAGTCTTCTACAGATAATTCATGAATTTTAAAAGTATCCGTAAGTAAGGCAATTTCATCCGTAGACAAATCTCCTTTTTCCAATGTAATATCAACCCACAACAAAGATGTTTTGTCGGTATATATTTTGTTAATTTTCTCAATACTTGTTTCCTGCTGGCATACTCCATCGTTTAAATAAACTGCTTTTATCATAACACTACCCTAACAAATTTATTTTATAACCAAAGAGATTTTACAAAATAAAATCTTTTAAGTAAATACATAATGATATTGATTGTCGGTTGTTGTTTTTTACAATTTTAAATTATTTACGGATAAATATTTTTTAATTTTTTTCAACAACAGGAACAAAATTTTGATTTTATATGGAAAATATAATCAGAAATTTTTAAGCCAATCTTGAATTGTTTGAATATTTTTATCTTTAAAGAAAATATCATGATGATTAGTATTAGCTAAAAGATGTATTTCTTTTTCTTTGCTTGGTGATAGTTCAAACAGCTTTTTTGAATGTTTGTAAGATATTAGAGAATCTTTTTTACCGTGTATAAATATTACGGGTAATGCCAAATTCTTTATAATATAATTATTAAAACGATATTTGTGTTTTATAAAACAATAAGCAAAAGGGATATAATATTTATCTTTAACTTCCTGATAAAAAGATACAAAAGGTGCCGTTAAAATAATTCCGTCAGGTTTTCTAAATTGTGAAAGTCCTATTGCAACCGCACATCCGAATGAGTATCCGTAAAAAAGAATTTTATTGTTTGTTTTACTTTTGTAATAATCATAAAATTCTATGGCATCGGAAAAAATATTTTCCCGGCTCAGTTCTCCTTTAGTATTTCCGAAACCTCTGTATTCCAGCATAGCAACGGAGTATTTGTTTTGTACGAGTTTTGTCAGCATAGGTGAATATTTTGAAAGTTGCCCGCTATTTCCATGAAAGAATAATATTAAAGGTTTATCTCTATCTCCCTGAAAGAACCAAGTCATAATTTGAGTTTTGTCTTTGGTTATTAACGGACTTTCTACAAATTCGGGAGTATTTGCATTTTGCGGTGTTCTATAATTTGTTTCCGGATGAAATAAAAAATTATACTGAAAAAAATAAATCACGGAAATATATAAAGCACAACAAAAAATTGAATAAATAAAAAAATATAATGTTCTTTTCTTCATTATTTTATTATACATAATTTTGCATTTAAAATATGTTATTTTGTATAATACCATAAGTAAAATTTATTTTTTGGTAGTTAAATGTCAATATCAGCTTTAACAAATCTATTCTTTTTTGTCGCGATAATATCAACATTATGTTTCATAATAAAAGCAATTCTTTATATTATGGCAGGTACCGATGTTGAAATCAGTTCCGATTTTACATCTATTACCGAGCATGATATTCATTTTGCCTATTTTTCGTTGGAAACAATCTTTTCGTTTTTTATGGGGTTTGGTTGGGGCGGGCTGGTTGCAATAAAACAATTTAGCTTTCCTGCTATTATGTCATTAATGCTTGCTTTTATTATTGGTTGTGTTTTCTTTTTTGTTTCCGTATTTCTTATGAAATTTATAAGGAATTTTGAACATATTATAAAAGTAGATCCGAAAGAAGCCGTCGGGCAAATTGCAAAGGCCTACACGAACTTAGAACCGAATTGTCAGGGGCAAATACAACTGACTTTAAATTCAAAACTTTGTATTAAACAGGCTTTTAATAATACACAAGAACCGATAAAAGCATTTGATATGATAAAAGTTGTTAAATATGAAAATAATATGCTATATGTGGAAAAAATAAAATGATAAAGGAGTTTGGTTATGTCTATGATTGGTTTAATTGTTTCATTTGCGATTATTTTTGTGGTTGCAATTCTTTTTGTTATCAACAGATATAAAAGATGTCCGTCAAATAAAATTATTGTTGTGTTCGGTAAAGTGGCAGGAAATAAAACGGCAAAATGTGTCCACGGAGGAGGTGTTTTTATTCTTCCTTTAGTACAGGATTATGCAGTTTTGTCACTTGAACCTATGACAATAGATATTGATTTAAAAGGTGCTTTATCCAAAAAAAATATAAGGGTTGCGGTTCCTTCAACATTTACGATAGGTATTTCTACCGATGAAAAAATAATGATTAATGCGGCAGAAAGAATTTTAGGTATCGGAAAAGATATGTTGATAAATCAGGCAAGTGACATTATTTTAGGACAATTAAGGCTTGTAATTGCGACATTATCCATTGAAGAGATTAACCAGGATAGAGAAAAATTTTTGGACCAAATAAACAGTAATGTTAATATTGAGTTAAATAAAATAGGTCTTGAAGTTATTAATGTTAATGTTAGAGACATTACGGATGAATCGGGATATATTGAAGCTATCGGTAAAAAAGCAGCCGCAGAAGCTATTAATCAGGCAAAAATTGAAGTTGCACAACAAGATAAGTTGGGAACTGTCGGAGAAGCAGAGGCTAACAGAGAAAAAGAAATAAGTGTTGCACAGCAGTTGGCACAGACACATGTCGGTAAAGCTGAAGCAGACAAAAAACAGAGAATACAGGTTGCTGCTTTTGAAGCACAATCCGTGGAAGGAGAAAATGCATCTAAAGCAGAAATTGCCGAATATAATGCAAGACTTGCCGTAAAACAAGCTGAAGCATTAAGACAAGGTGAAGTTGCCAAAGCAGAAGCAGCAAGAGATATTTTAATTGCACAAAAAGAACAGGAAGTTGCAAAATTACAAAAAGAAGAGTTAGCAAAACAAGAAGTAGAAAAAGCTAAAATACAGGTTGAAGCCGATGCAGAAGCAGAAAGACAAAGAAGAATAGCTGCCGGTCAGGCAGATGCGATAAAAGCAAAATATTTTGCGGAAGCGGAAGGTATTCAGGCAGTGTTGGAAGCAAAAGCAAAGGGGTATGAAAGATTAGTATCTTTAAGTCCGAACAAGCCGGAACTGGCAACAAGTCTTCTTATGATTGAAAAAGTTGAAACAATGGTTGAAAAACAGGTTGAAGCTATTAAAAATATTAAATTTGATAAAATTACCGTTTGGGATGGCGGAAACGACAAAGATGGTGCAGGAGCAACGGCAAACTTTATAAAAAGTTTAATAAAATCTTTACCTGCACTACATGATTTAGCGGAACAAGCCGGTATAGAGTTACCAAAATATTTAGGTAAAGTTGATAATAATGTAAAATTCGTAAAAACAGCAAACGAACAACAGCCGGAAAAAGAAAATAAATCTAAGTAAACGAATGTTTTGTATAAATTTAATAAAAGGATATTTTAATTAACTAAAATATCCTTTTTTTTATTCAGTGTTTAGTGCAAAATAAAAAACAGCCTACTTAAATTTAAGTAAGCCGTTTTATTTTATTCGTTAACAAAAATTACAATGAATTTTTGCTTTCAAAATCTTTCATAAATGCTACTAATTTTTGTACACCTTCAATCGGCATAGCATTATAAATAGATGCTCTCATGCCACCAACCGTTCTGTGACCTTTTAAGCTAACGAGTCCTTCTGCAGTTGCTTCTTTTATAAATTTTGCTTCTAATTCTTCATTGCCGATAACAAAAGGTACATTCATTAAAGATCTGTCTTCTTTAACAACAGTTCCTTTAAATAATTTGCTATTATCTAAGAAATCATATAAAAGTCCGGCTTTCTTTTCATTAAGTGCTTTCATTGCCGAAAGTCCGCCAAGTTTTTTTATCCATTTAAACACTAAACCGCAAATATAAATTCCATAAGTAGGCGGGGTATTATATAGTGAACCGTTATCTGTTTGAATTTTCCAGTTCATCATTGTTGGTGTACAATCTAAAGCAGGTTTTTCACCAATTAAGTCTTCTCTTATAATAAGTATTTGAACTCCGGAAGGACCAACATTTTTTTGAACTCCGCCATACATAACACCATATTTGGTAATATCTACAGGTTCTGATAAGAAACATGATGAAACATCGGAAACTAACGGTTTACCTTTTGTGTTAGGAAGTTTTTTAAATTTTGTTCCATAAATAGTATTGTTTTCACAAATATAAACATAGTCTGCATTTTCACTTATCGGTAAATTAGAGCAATCGGGAATATATGAAAAAGTTTTATCTTCAGATGTAGCAATTTTATTAGCTTTTCCATATTTTTGAGCTTCC
Source organism: uncultured Elusimicrobia bacterium (assembly GCA_900321055.1). Classification (GTDB taxonomy): domain Bacteria; phylum Elusimicrobiota; class Endomicrobiia; order Endomicrobiales; family Endomicrobiaceae; genus Ruminimicrobiellum; species Ruminimicrobiellum tauri. Next base: position 6,186 of record ONUQ01000008.1, on the reverse strand, counting down.
TGATAAGCTTTTTTTGCCCATTGTCCGGTAATAATGTAATCTGCAACTCCGTTTCTCATTAAATTCATAGGAACAGATGCAAATTGTAGGGAGCATCCGCCTTGTGCAAATAAAACTTTATAATTTGCAGGGATATTTAATAAATCTCTTAAGTCTGCTTCTGCTTCATCAATAATTGCCTGATATGTTTTTGATCTGTGACTCATTTCCATAACGGACATGCCTGAACCTTTATAGTTCAACATTTCTTCTGCAGCTTGTTTTAATACTTCTTCCGGTAGTACTGCCGGACCGGCTGAAAAATTGTATACTCTTTCCATTTTTATGAAAATCTCCTTAAAAATAAAATTTGTTCTGCTTATCTTAAAAATTTGATTATATAAAAAATAAAACAAATAATAAAGAGTTTGTTTTGTGCGATTTTTAAATGTTATAATCTTAAATGAAACTTATTGATTTTAGTTGTGATATGTGATAAAAGAGAAAAAGTATAGAATAGTTTGTAAATATGATATACTTTAACAATAGGACTAAAAAATGGGTATCGGTATAGATATTGAAGAAATAAAAAGATTTTCAAAACTTGTAAAAGATGAAGATTTTATTGACAGAATTTTTTCTAAAGAAGAAAAAGAATACTGTTCTTCTAAAAAAAATTCTATACAACATTTTGCAGTCAGATTTGCAGGAAAGGAAGCTGTTTTTAAAGCATTAGGTAATTCTAAAATTAAAATAACTGATATATATTTTAAAAATTCTATTTTGGGAAAACCGGAAGTTTATATAAAAAATAAGAAAAGAAAAGATATAGAAGTTTCTTTTTCTCACAGTAAAACTACGGTTGTAGCAGTAGCAATATATAATGTATAATTTAGCAATGGCAGTATAAGAAGTACGGATGTATGTAAGAAAAAATATAGAAGAAACGACGAGAACATCTAAAAATTAGAGGATTGGCAACGGCGAACGGCGATGACGAAAACAAGCATCGGTTTAACTGAAAAAATATAAAAAATTTTGTTAATTTATCTGATAAGAATTTGTTAATTAAATTCGGTTTGAATTGTAAGATATAAACTAAAAATCGTAAAGCGGTTTTTTTAAGGAGAATAAAATGGCAATTAGAGTAAGATTTGCACCATCACCGACAGGAGATTTACATATCGGTGGAGTAAGAACGGCACTTTTTAATTATCTTTATGCTAAAAAGGAAAAAGGCACATTTGTTTTAAGAATAGAAGATACGGATGAAGCAAGATCAACGGAATCTTCAACACAAATTATTATAAATGCAATGAAATGGTTGAAACTCGGTTGGGATGAAGGTCCGGGTAACGAGTTGTCTCAATATGCTCCATATTATCAAATGAAAAGAAAAGAGCAGGGAATATACCAAAAATACATAGATATATTGCTTGAAAAAGGATATGCATACAAGTGTTATTGTACTCCGGAAGAAGTAGAAAAAATGAGAGAACAGGCAAGACTTGCAAAACAACCTCCAAAATATAACGGTCACTGTGCAAATCTTACAAAAGAGCAACGGGAACAATACGAAAAAGAAGGAAGAACAGCAGTTATAAGATTTAAAATGCCAAAAGAAGGTAAAATAGAATTTGAAGATATTGTAAGAGGTCATGTAAGTTTTGAAAATGCTTTGCTTGACGATTTCGTTTTGATGAAAGCAAACGGTGTTCCTACATACAACTTTGCTTGTGTAATAGACGATTATTTAATGGAAATGTCTCATGTAATTAGAGGTGATGATCACATTTCCAATACACCAAGACAAATACATGTATATAAAGCTCTCGGTTGGGAACCGCCAACATTTGCACATTTGTCTATGATTTTAGGTTCCGACGGTGCAAGACTTTCAAAAAGGCACGGACATACTTCAGTTCTTGAATACAGAAAAGAGGGATATTTGCAGGATGCTCTAATCAATTATCTTGCATTGCTCGGTTGGTCAACTCAAGATAGCCAACAATTATTTTTTGGAAACAGTTTGATAGAAAATTTTTCTTTGGACAGATGTAATTCAAGTCCGGCAACATTTGATCCTTCAAAATTGTTGTGGATGAACGGTGAATATATCAGAAACAAATCCGATCAGGAAATATTTGATTTGTTTTTAGATTGGATTAGTTGGACAAAACAGGATGATTTGATTAAGGGGTGGGATAGAGCTTTACTAAAAAAAGCAATTTCTCTTGAACATGAGAAAATAAAGTTATTAAAAGATATTCCCGGTCTTGTGGATTTTTTCTTTAAAGAATTATCTTTTGATCAAACCGCAGTAGATAAAATTTTGTTGTCCGACACAAAAAAAGATAGTGCAAAACAAGTTTTACAAGAATGTATCATAAGACTTCCGAATCAAGATTTTGGTTCGCCTGAAGCTCTTGAAATGTTTGCAAGAAATTTAGCTCAAGAGTTAGGTGTTAGCAACAGTAAAGTTTTTCATCCCATAAGAGTAGCAATTTCAGGAAGGACACAGGGACCAAGTCTTTTTCACATGATGGAAGTTATGGGTAAAGATGAAGTTTTAAAGAGAATACAACAAACGGCGGATAAATATTTTAAAAACTAGATTTTTAAAATATCGGGAAACAGAAGAGCAGAATAAAAGAGAAAAACGGAAAACTAAAACTAAAAATAAAATTTGTTTTATGGATTTTATGTTTAGGTTTCAAATATTCCGATTATTAAAAACATAAAGAGATTTTTTAAGGAGAATAAAATGGATACAAAAGAACTTAATCAACATTTATTTAGTTTAGTTTCAATGTTTGCTTCGGCCTGTTGGCAACAAATGGGTAAAATGCCGAGTCAGGTTGACGGGAAAATAACAAAAGATTTAAAATCGGCTCAAGTAACAATAGAGATGCTTTTAATGTTAAAAGAAAAAACAAAAGGTAATCTTACGAATACGGAATCAAAACTTTTAGAAGATACGATATCTAATTTGCAAATGAATTATGCGGATGAAGTAGCTAAAGGAGATGCTCCTACAACAGAAAAAACAGATAAAGTTGAAGATAAAAAAGAAGAAACCGCAAAATAATCAAATATTAATAACCTGTTAAATCTTATAAAATTTCAAAAAATTTATAAGGTTTAAGAATATATGGGAGATAATAAATATGTTAAAACCTAAAGTTTCAATTATCGGATGCGGGAATGTGGGAATAAGGTATGCTTATTCTTTAATGATTAACGGTTGTGCCAGAGAAATTACATTGATAGATTATTTTAAAGATAAAGCCGAAGGAGAAGCTATAGATTTGTCACATGGTGCACCTTTTACACCATCAGTAAATGTAAATGCCGGTACTTATGAAGATATAGTCGGTTCGGATTTAGTTGTAATAACTGCAGGGAAAAAACAAAAACCGGGACAAACAAGAATAGATTTACTTAAAGATAACATAAACTTATTAAAAACTATTATTCCTGAAATTATGAAATATGCTCCGGATGCATTTTTATTGATAGCTTCAAATCCCGTAGATATATTGACATATTCGGCTTATAAAATTTCAGGGAAACCTTCTTCAAAAGTTATAGGGTCGGGAACGGTATTGGATTCTGCAAGATTTAGATACGAAATAGCAAAACATTGTAATATAGATGCCAGAAGTGTTCATGCCTATATTTTGGGAGAACATGGAGATTCCGAGTTTCCTGTATGGAGTAAAGCAACCGTCGGCGGAGTACATATTGAAAACCATTGTATTTTATGTGACAATAAAAAAGATTGCAATCACAAGGAAATATTGGATGAAATATACAATAATGTTAAAAATTCCGCATATAAAATAATAGAAAAAAAGGTGAAACTTCTTATGGGATAGGACTTGCTCTTACCAGAATCACGGAAGCTGTGTTATTAAACGAAAATTCTGTGTTACCGGTATCGGTTTTAATAGAAGATTTTTATGGAATAAACGATGTTTATCTAAGCCTTCCTGCAGTGGTAAATTCAGCAGGTATAAGGCAAGTTCAACGGATAGACTTTAACGAAAAAGAAAAAAATGCTTTTGTAAATTCTGCAAATATTTTAAAAAGTTTATTAAAAGAAATCGGTATTTAAAAAAAATTAAACGAAATAGTTAAAAGGGGGAATTTTTAAATATGGGTATGGGAAAACAGTCTGCTTTTATATTAGCATTGGGATTTATTATTTCAGCTATTATTTTTGGTGAATTCTTTATTTTTGCAAGAAATGAAAAATCTATTAGAGTTGTGGGTCAGGGTGTTAAATCCGTAACATCCGATGTAGCAAAGTGGAATATTACAATTAGCAAAGATACAACTGTTGAAAACCAAAATGAAGGTCCGAAATTAATTCAAAAAGAATTATTAAAAGTAAAGAAATATTTAAATAATAATGCAATAACCGATAAAGATATTTTTATTGAACCCATAACTTCTTTTTCTAATTATGGAAACAATGGAGTTTCAGGATATTCTTTTAGTCAAAAAATAGAAGTAAGATGTAATGACATAGAAAAACTTGAAAAACTTGCTCTTGATATAGATGCGATGGAAAAAGAAGAAATATATTTACAAAATTCTAACATAGAATATTATATTTCCAATCTTGCAGATTTAAAAGCAGAAATGTTGGCTCTTGCAACTGTTGATGCAAAAGCCAGAGCTCAAGAAATAGCAAACAGTTCGGGAAATAAAATTTGTAATTTATTATCGGCAAAATCCGGAGTATTTATGATAAGAAAACCTTTATCAACAGATGTTTCCGATTATGGAATTTATAATACTTCTTCTAAAGAAAAAGAAGTAGCAGTTACCGTAACGGCTACTTTTAAAGTAAAATAGAAACAGTTTATAAAAAGAAAAGCACAATAAATAGCCTAAAGAATTATATTTAGGCTATTTTTTTGTTATTGGCTAGTCTGTTTTGTTAAATTTTTCAGCACTACCATATTCCCTGTAGTTGTTACCGTTGTTAATCTTCCAATCTTCTAACCTTCTGTCGTTTTTTTATAATTCTATACATTTATCAACTTCTATCCGGCATTCATTAACAAATAGGTTCTTTTTTTATATAATATTTTATACAATATACAAAATGTATAAACATACAAATAACTATACAAAATCTGTTATCGGTAAAAAAAGAGAATGTATAAAAAATAAAAGGAGAAAATCAAAATAAAATTAAAAAGGGGGAAAAATGAAAAAATTTTTTTCATTTGTGTTAGTCTTGACAGTAGTTTGTAGTATTCAATTGTTGTTGTCGGGAGTTGTGTTGGCGGATAAAGAGCATTATATAATAGACACTTCATCCACGACAGGAAATCAAAATTATGAAGGATTTTTAACCGAAGGAAAAGGGGGTGTTTTTGAAGTTACAAATACCGGAGATTTAACAATTTCCTCGTCAACATTTGTAAATAATAAATCAGCTAATAGTGGTGGTGGAGCGATATATAATGAAGGCAAAACAACTATAACAGGCGGAGTGCTATTTAGTTCCAACAGTGCAGGAACAAATGGCGGAGCTATTTTTAATAAAGATAATTCCACAATGACAATAGATGGAACCAATATCACCTTTAATTCCAACAGTGCAGGAACAAGTGGCGGAGCTATTTTTGATAATAACGGTTCCATAGTGACAATAAGTGGAAATACTATAACCTTTAGTTCTAACAGTGCGAGATATAATGGCGGAGCGATTTATAATTACTCTAATTACTCTAGAATGGGAATATACGGAGAAAAGATAATCTTTAGTTCCAACAGTGCAAAAAATCAAGGAGGAGCAATTTATAACGGTTGGTCTTCTGAAATTGAAATATATGGAGGAGATATTGTTTTTATTGATAATGTAGCTCAAATCAGTGCAGGAGGAGCAATTACTAATGCATCTGGTGGTAAAGTAACAATAAAAGGAGATAATGTAATTTTCAATTCCAATAAAATAAATAATAGTATCAGTGCAGGAGGAGCTGTTTTTAACTATCAAGCTATAACAGAAATAGAAGGTAAAAATGTAGACTTTAAACACAATATATCAGCAGGAAACGGAGGTGCACTTAGAAATGATACCGATGCAACATTTACCATAAGAGGAGATAAAATAACCTTTAGTTCCAACAGTGCAAATAATGGGTATGGAGGAGCAATTGTTAATATAAATAAATCCACAATGACAAT
>ONUQ01000194.1 GCA_900321055.1 uncultured Elusimicrobia bacterium | reverse complement strand
TAACGAAAAGTTACCTCCTTTTGTTTTAGCTGTCGGGATTTTCTTAGATTCCGATCATAAAACTATAACTAAAGTTGTAAAAAAGACAGGGATAAAAGCTATTCAGTTAAACGGCGCGGAAACACCTGAGTTTTGTAAAGCAATAGCTGTTTCGTTAGGAGTAAAGGTTTTCAAATATATGAAGTTTACAAGTGTAGCTGATATTTTAAAATTGCAACCTTATATCGGTAATGTAGATTATTTTGTTTTAGATATTTCTACAACTGACGAGCAGGGAAATAAATCAATAGCACTTGAATCTCTTGGCAGTCTTGAACAAATATCGGTTCCTTACTTCATAACCGGTGATATTTCTTCGGATAATGTTAGTGATATTTTAGAAAAGATAAAACCTTATGGAGTTGAAGCAGATACAACAATAGAAAGACTTCAAAGAAGAAAAGATTTTAATAAGATGGCAGACTTCATAAAACATGTTCATAGTTTATAATTATGGTAACAAGAAAAATGGAAAATATAAATATACAAAGAGCCATAGATACATTAAATATTGAAGCTGAAGCTATAAAAGAACAAATTAAACATCTTGATGAGCAGTTTATAAAAGCTGTTTCTTTAATAGAAAATATATCGGGTAGAGTTGTAATTATCGGACTTGGAAAATCAGGACATATCGGCAGAAAAATTGCGGCTACTATGGCTTCTATAGGTGTGCCGGCAATATATTTACATCCTGCAGAATGTTTACATGGTGATTTAGGTATGATAATGAATAATGATGTTGTCATTATGATATCTTATTCAGGGGAAACGGAAGAGATAAAACAGGTTCTTCCGGTAATACATAAAATGAATGTCAAAATTATAGCAATTACGGGCAAAATAAAGTCTGAAGTATGGAAAGACTGTGAGGCTATTATAGATTCTTCCGTTCAAAAAGAAGCTTGTCCGTATAATTTAGCTCCAACATCTTCAACAACGGCATTACTTGCTTTAGGTGATGCTTTAGCTTTGGTAATTTCAGAAAGAAAGGGTTTTAAAAAAGAAGATTTTGCAATATTTCATCCGTTGGGTGCAATTGGAAATAAAATCAAAAGACTTACAATGCAAGTTAAAGAAATTATGAGAAAAGGTAAAGCTAATCCTATTGTAAATGATACTTCCAGTGTACAAGATGCTTTGTTAGTTATGACAGGAACAAGAATAGGTGCCACAAGTGTTGTGGATAAAGACGGGAAACTTGTAGGCTTTTTTACGGATGGTGATTTAAGAAGGCAAATTCAATTATATGATAATTTATTGAAAAAAAATATATCTGAAGTGATGACTAAAAATCCTTCAACATTAACTCCAAATATGCTTGTAGTAGATGCCCAAAAAATATTACAGGAAAAAAATATTGATAACATACCTGTAATTGACGAAGAAAATAAACCTATAGGTATTTTAGATGAAAGAGATTTGTTTTCTTAATCAAAACAAAACAAATATTTGTGACAAAAATGCCTAAATATATAGAAATCAATTGTAAGATTGCATGTAATAAAGTAGTCAGTTCTTTTTTGCCTTATCATTTTGATTTAAATGTTTATAGAGGATGTTTTCATAAATGTGTATATTGTTTTGCACAATATTCTCATAAATACATAAATTCAACTGATTTTTTTGATGAAATTTATGTGAAGAAAAATATAGTTGAAGTTTTAGAAAAACAGTTAAGCAGTAAAAGAAGAAAAAGAGAAGTTATAAATCTTGGCGGTGTAACGGATAATTATCAACCTATAGAAAAAGAATATAAATTAATGCCGGATATTTTAAAACTTCTTATAAAATATAAAAATCCGGTAACCGTATCTACTAAGTCAAGTTTAATATTAAGAGATTTTGATTTATTTGCAGAACTTTCCAAAGTTGCAACCGTTCATATAGCTTCTACAATTACAACAGTAAATGAAAAAGTTAGAGAGCTTATAGAACCAAATGCTTCAACTTCAAAAGAACGGTTTAATGTTTTAAAAGAATTTTCTAAAACAAATGTTTTAACGGGAATACATATAATGCCGATTATCCCTGAAATTACGGATTCGTACCACAATTTATCCGAATTGTTTTCCTGTGCCAAAGATTGTAATGTGAATTATTGTATTACGGATATTTTAAATCTAAGAGGGGAAACAAAAATAAATTTTTTTAAATTTATAAAAGAAAAATTGCCACATTTATACAATAAAATAAACTCTTATTATATCGGTGCTTATATAAATTCAAATTACGAAAATAAATTAAATAATATATTAAATAAACTGGAAAAAAAATATCCGCTAAAAAACAAAAAATGTTTTTTAGCGGAAGAAACTTTACCAAAACAACTATCTTTATTTAAATAAAGATAG
>ONUQ01000190.1 GCA_900321055.1 uncultured Elusimicrobia bacterium | reverse complement strand
CAAAATCCTCAAATATTTGTTTGAATTGTTCCGTTGCTCTTTGGTTCTCCAATACTCCTACCACCGCTTGTCCGTATACTGCCGTCAGCAAGAAACAATTCAATACTATTACCGCTGTTATCTTTACCAAATTAAATGATAACAGCCAATCTTTTAATTTTAAATATGATTGATTTAGTGTTTCTTTTTTCACTAACATGTTAAATATGTTTTTACACATATTCATGCATTCATTCCCCTTGATTTTGTGCTTTTATACACAAAAATAACCCAACTTACATAAAATAAGCTGAGTTAATCTTTTATATTTTATTTTATTGTTATTTATAATATTATTGTTGCCTACATTCTTTCTTGCAAGTAATATTGCTAATAATAACATCATTATAAACATAACACTTATTACTTTTTTACATAAAGAAAAATTTATTTCCAACAGTTTGTCTGCAACAAACAAATCTTTTATTCCTTCACTTTTTATAACTTTTCTCATGTCCGATATATCGACTACCATTGAATATCCTATTGTTGCTTTTATAACATTATTATCTTTTGCATCGGTTCCTTTATTGTTTGCGGTTTCATTTGCGGGTGCTACCGTTTCGTTTGCTTTGTCGGTCTGTTGTTCTACGGTTGTTGTTTCTTTTGATAACTGTATCGGGGTACATTCTTTTTTTACGGTAATTTTAGGGGTACCTGAAAACATTTTTGAAATTGCACTTACAGGAAGTGCAGATATATTAAAAAGCTGACTTACTACTAACTCTGTTGATACTTCTACGGATTTCATAATGGTTTTTTTATATTCTTCAAAATTCAACAAGTTCGTTGAACTTATCAGAACAAAAAAAGCCAACACACAAGACAGTATCTTGTGCTTTATGGAAACTGCAGAAATTATAGAAAAACACCCTTTGCCCATAATACTATTATTATACAAAAAACAATTTTAAATATATAGTGGTAAACGGCAACGGTAACATAACAAAAAAAATAAAAAAAAATAAAAAAAAGCAACGGCAATGAATAAAAAACATTCCTATGTGATGTCACTGCGAACCCGTTAGGGTGTGGCAGTCTATGGAAAATAAAAAACGACAACGAAACGACAAAAACGACTGGATTGCCACGACCTTCGGTCTCGCAATGACGAAATAGGAAAAACGGATTTTTTTTATGGATTGCCACGAAAATACTCCGTATTTTCACGGAATGACGAACGGCAAAGGCAAAAGGCAACGGCAAAAACGGCTGGATTGCCACAAAAACACTTCGTGTTTTTTCGCAATGACAAAAAGCGGATGGATTGCCACGGCAACAAGTTGCCACGGAAAGACGGCAACGGCAACGGCAAACGGCAGATGGCGAATGGCGAATATGATAGACTTTAATCTGTTAATAAGATGCTTTTCTTACTATATTTTTAATATCTTTTATTAAATTTCCTGTTTTTGATAATTCGTTTGTAGTTACCGGTAATAAACTGTATTCAAGTAACACATTTATATCATTACATATAGCTATCGTATCTATATTGTTTTTAAGCACACTATTAATATTTATATTTGTTTTCATTAACATTTTTGAAATATTTACGGATAACTCGTTATTTTTGATATTATTAACCGATTGTTTCATTGAACCTTCTTTTTGACTATCTTTAATACTTACATATTGTTTTATATTGTTAAAAATCATCTCTTTCAGTAATAAAAGTAATATCCTATACATTATTTGATTCCTTACATTTATATCCATTTGTTTTATATCTATCATTTTATCCGATCGTTTTACTTCATACAACTCATCAAAATGAGTTTCAATATATGACATTAAAAATCCTATTACATATTGCTTTAACATTGCTGTTTGTTCTTTCTCTGAAATATTATATTTGCTTACTTCTTTTATATCTTCAATAACAAGTTTATCAAATTCTTTTGTAAAAGCTATAGTTTTTTTAGATTTTTGTTCTTTCTCTCTTTGTTCATACTCTAAAAACTCATTAAAGTTCATATTATCGGTTAATACATCCTTGAATACTACTGCAACTATATCCGGGGAAATATCCCCAAATATCGGTTCATATCCGATTTCATAAGCATTACTAAAACCCTTTGATGCAGAATCTTTTTTAAATAATCCTGCAAACATATTTGCCGTAAATGTTGTTCCCAACGATATCATCGTTTTGATTGCATCCGTTCCTTTTCCAAATATTCTCTCTATCAGTGCTTTCGCTACCTTTAAATTATCTTTATCAATATCAAAATATAAACTAAGTCTTCCTTCTCCCGCTAATTTCTTAAGAGAATTTTCTTCAGTTCTATTGATAACCAAATCTTCTTCGTTATTTCTTGTAAACTGTTTTCCGGCTACTACATATATAACTTTTCCTTTAAATAATTCATCTGCAATATCTATTTTTTCATTATTAAAATTACTTGGCTTATAAGATATTTCTTTCCCGATATTCATTATTAAATCCAATATGCTAATCATTTCATAAATATCTTTTTTATAATTTAAAAGTTTACCCACTTTTTCGTCAATATCAAACATAAATCTAAATCCTGATAATGCTTTAATTTTTATACTTTCTTCTATAAAGTCATAGACTTTTGACTTTTCATCCGCACTAACGGACAACATTTCTCTTGTCAATCCTATTATCGGCTGTAAACCTGATTTTCTTATTATTTCTATTATTATATACAACTCTTTATTTGAAACATCTTTATCTTTCAGCAATACCACTTTGTGTATTCCTGCTCTTTTAAGTCTTTGTATCTCTCTTATTATCTTACTCTCATCCAATAACTGATTTGTGAGTTTTAATTCTACATCCTTTAATCCGACATAAGTATTTGTTCTGCCGGGAATATCTGACAATATTTGTTCTATTTCGGTAAATGTGTAACCCTGTCCTATCAACTTACATTTAAACTCATAATAATTCATATCTTCATCTTTTTTTGCATAATCAGACAGTGCTTTTATCTGTTCTTTCCATAAAAGATTTTTGTTTTCTATTTCTTCTCTTAAATTCTTATCCGCAGAATATCTGTCTATAAACAAAAGATCAACTAACGGTTTCAGTTCTTTTAAATCTTCCGATAGTTTACCGTTCCTTATTAATTGTTTTACCGTTCCTTCACTTTGCCCTGTAAAATAATAGCTAATACCGTTTTCCTTTGTATAAACAACATTTAATTTAAGTTTTATCTTGTTGTTTTTATCATCCGTAAGAATTTTACCGTATTTATCTCTTACAACAGGTATTTGTATTGCAAACAGTTTTTGATAATTTTCGCTTATCTGACTAAACTTAATATTTTCAATAGGACTAACGAATTTTATCTTTTGATATACTTTCATGTATTTATCTTCAACTTTATGAGAATCTGTTTTAATTTGTTTCTCTGTTTTTACTGATTTCGGCGGAGATGGCGGTATATTTTCTTTTTCTTTGGGAATTTCATCTACTTTAACTTTAGGAAATTTATCTGTTATTTTATTCAAATCTTTGTTACTTAACTCAAGTTTTAATCCTGAACTAAAATTCAGATAAAATTTTTTATCATCCTTTTTGTCTTTTATTAACTTACATTCTTCGTTGAAATTAAAAAAGGATTTTAATAATTCCGAATCTGCTTCTATTATTTGCATAAAAACTTTTTTAAATGCATCTTTACCGAAATATTTTTTAATATTACCGGCGGTCTTCAATTTTTTGTATAAAAATTCATTTTGTTTGTTGTCATCTTTAATATTGCTATCCGTATTTTCATCAATAAAATTTTTTATTAATGTTCCCAATACTAATTTTTGAAATATATCAGTATCATCAATCGGAATAGATTCGTCTACTATTTTTTGAAGAATGGTTCCATACTTCTGTACATATTCCGTAAATTTATATAAAATCGGATAGAATACAATCTTTTTTGAATCTAAATTATAATACCAACTATCCGGTTTAACCCAATCTCCTTTTTCTCTTTTTTTAATAAATTTATCGTTATATACTCTCACTAATTTATTTGATTTATCAATAACAATATTTTTGATTACATAAACAGAATCTTTTTCTTTTTCCATTAAAAGATTACTGTCTATTTCTTGTAGTTCCAATATAGAAATTTTGTTATAACTCTCATCCGGATGCAGAAAAAGAGTTACACTTGTTTTTACTATATCTTTTATTTTATCTAAACGGGTTTTATCAAGCTTAAATTGTTCAAAAAAGTTAGCATATTTATCGGAAATTTCACTAAATATTCTAAGATACCGACCATACCGAGCCAATGTTCTTCTGTTTTTTCGTCTTGCAAATTTATTTTTATTTTTTTCCATATAGTCAATTATGTATTGCAGTCTTTTGAAGTCTGTTGCCATCTGTTTATCAAGATTTTTTATATCAAAAAAAACATTTACCACAAAAGTAAATTTTACATAATCATACCAATAGGAACGAAGATTTTCATCCGCCAAGAAATAATCATAAGGTAATATATATGAAGATACAAAACCGGTACAGTCTTTGGGTACAATACCATCACAATCTATAAGTTTTATGTTAAGATCTTTATCTATCATTATGCTTTGCGGGTTTAAATCATAATTGTACAATCCCTTTTCTTCTAAATCAGAGTGTATTTTTAATACTTGTTTTATAATTTCAGTACATTGTTTCTTTGTAAAATTATTATTCTTAACAGATTTATCTAAACTCTCAAATCTGTTATCTTTTGTTAAATTTTTACTAACAACAAATTTATATTTTTTATTATTAATTTCTTTATCAAAACAACCATAATATTCATTAATATTTTTTCCTACTTTTTTATTTAATTCTTTATCTCCTTTTATTTTATTATAAAAATCATATTCATTTTTTAAAAGCCTGAATTCTTTTATATTATTGCTGAATTTAAAAAAATAATTATTGTAGGTATAAAACGGATTTCTTAACTTTTGTTGTTTATAATCAATCTTACTAAAATTCTTTATAAAATTATTTGTATTTCCTTTATCAAGTATAGAAATCAAATTAGAAAAGAAATATTCCTTTAGTTTTCCTTTATTTTTGTCAGATAATACAATCACATTTTCTATATCCTCATTTACAAAATCTAAAATCGCCTTATTTAATGCAACTCTAATGAAAAAATCGGTTGTATCAATATCGTTCTCTGTTATAAAATTTTTTAAAGATTTTGAATTCTTGTTATAAAAATCCTGTATTCTATCATCATAATAATATGCCATATCTTCGGTTTCTAAATTTAAATAAACATTTTTTATTTTATCGGGATTTTCAATAGTAATTTTGTTATCTTTTATTGATAACAACTTAATATTTTGATAAGAAATATCATAATTTGTTTTGTTTACCTTATTGTTTTTAAATGTAAAAATTTGTCCATGTCGGTTTATTTTCAATTGTTTTTTTAATTTTATTCCATAATTTATCATGATATTTGTTATCAAATCACTTAACGAATTTATATTTTTTGTTTCCGTATACAATTTTGCTTTTTGTTCTGCCGTAAGATCTTTGGAAACAGAAAAAACAACACCTTTTATCCGTTTATTTCCGGTTGCAGTATTTTTTTCTTTGTAATAAGCTATAATCTTTTTCTCATTATTATCCTGATAATATTCTATACCTTCTATATTTGACTTTCCGCTAAGATTAATAAAACTATCAAGTTTATTTTTACCTGTTATCCGAATTTCATCTATCTTTTCTATATCTATTTTTAAAGATTTTCGGTTACCGAGTATCCAAGAAACTATCGGTCTGCCTATATCAGGCTTTTTAGGTAAATCTACATTATATTTTTTCAATTTTTCAAATTCCTTGCCTTCTTTATCCGTGGGACCGTAAAAAATAACAACTTGTGGCAGTCCGTCTTGTTCTTTAACATAAGAAATCTCAATCTTAATTTTCTTGGTTTTGTCTTCTCTATAACATTCAATATTTTTTATTTTTGCATCTCCGACAAGTTCTGCCAATTCCGTTAAACTTCGTATACCGTTCTCTTCTATCCTTATTCCATAAATATCTTTATTTTTATGTATCCAATCAACCAAATTATTTCCGATTATATTATCACTGTTATTAAGACTTTCCAAATTTGATTTTTGTTCGGATGTAAGAGCTTTAAAAAGAGAGAAGTAAGCCATTTTGATATGAGACTTTTCTTTTCTATGATAAATTATAATTCTATTATTATTTTTATCATATTCAATACCCGATATTTTTGCACCGTTAAGTGAAGTCAATTCTTTTTTATAATTTATTATATCTGTTCGGTCGGAATTAAAATTAATTTTTGTTTCTAAATATGCTGTTTTACTAATTATCCAATCAGCCACCGATATATTCGTATTATCTTCAGGTTTTATTAGATTTTGGTCTTTGGTTAAAAGTTTAACACTCTTCTCTACATCACCGTCTTTAAAATAAATTATAATATTTCTCATCCCATTTTCGTTCTGTTCATATTTGGAACTTACTATCTTTTTATTATCAAATTCATCTATTATTGTTTCAGTCAAAGGATTAGTTTCAATTATTACAGGTTTTACTTCTTTTTCATTGTTGTTAGTCTTGTTTGCAGATTGAGCATTACTAACTGCTAATGTATTTTGTAAACTGCCGGCTTGCATTGCATTGGAACGGACTGTTTTTCTTTCCGTTGCTACTTTCAAGTCATTGTCTTTTATTTCTCCGTTATCATTTATTGATTTTGAGTTATATTTTTGTTTTAAGTTCTTTAGTGAAGACTGCCATTCCTTTAATTCTTTTGCGATTATTTCTTCTACTTCTTTTTCTTCTTTTTTAACAAACATTCTTTTTATTAACTCTCTTATCCTTTTTTTTAACTCTCTTACAAATACCGTTATAAAATAAAATATATCAAAAAAACTTACTGCAACTTCATGCCATCTCGGATGATTTCTATGTCTTAATTCATGGGCTATAAACATTGAAAAATATACATCGTTCCAAATATCATTTTTAAAGTTTGTCCCGTCCATAAATATTTTTTGTATTAATCTGTAATTGATATGTAAAAAACCTGTTTTTAATCTTTGCTTACGAACATCAACATTGGCAAATTCATCCTTTTTCATTTCATTTTTTTCGGTAAAATCACCTATCTCTATATTTTTTATATTGCTCTCTTCAAATCCTAAATCCGCAAATTTTTTATTTATCCTGTTTTTTAGTTCTTTTGAATCGTTATCGTCAGAGAATGCACTTTGAGATTCTGCTATGTTACTTTTTATTTCTGCATCAGAACTTATCTTTTGTGCACCTTCGTTCAATAAAGAATACTGTTTCCATTCAAATCCGTCTTTTCCAAATGACAGACCAAATAATATTATCGGTACTATAGGAAAACTTCCTGTTACACCTGATATCGGTATAAGCATCAAAGTTAGTATTGACATTGCTATTGACACTTTCATTAAACCTAATACACTTTTTGATTTGTATAAGTTGTTTTCTTTATTAACTTTCTGTTGGTTGTTATCAGCTTTAACTTCATAAGTTTTATCACCTACCGTTACTTCTGCACCGGTAACGGAATTTATGGTTACCGATACATTAGCCTCATTATTTTTCCGACGATCAACATTTATTCGGTCAAGAACTTCATCAATGATTTCTTGCAAATCTTCTGCTTTTATATCTTGTAATCCCGCTGTTTGTATAGCACTCAAAAATTCTTTTACTCTTTCTTGAACTTCCTGCTGTGATGGTGGCAATGTTGCCAATGTCTGAAATGCTATTTTTGCCTGCTCTTTGGCTAAATTATAATGTATCTCGTCCGATTCTTTTGTATCCGTTGTTACACTAGGGGTTATTATTATGTTTGTTATCCCTGCTTTGGATAACATTTTAGACATCTCTTGGGTATGAAAGCCTCCCGTTACCGTTATGTATATCTCTTTGGATTTCTTTAACGAGTTCATGCTCTTTTGTATTTCATCTTTTCCTTTTACTTCCACTCCCAGTTTCTTTGCATCCATTACTTCTTTCATATTTTCTATAAAATACTTGTTTCTCGCTATGTTTATTTTATAGAATTCATCCGATATCTTTTCGTACTTCTCTAATGCTACTATTTCTCTGTTATCTATGTATTTTATCCATATATATTTAAATTTTTCTATGTTGGATTTATAATATTCGTAATTCGGGGCTGTTATTTTCCCTGTTAAATAATCTTCATAATATCCCACAAAATTACTTAAAAATATTACTTCCTGTTCTACCTTGTTTACCGAAAATTTGTCGTTTAGTTCGTCTTTAAAATTTTGTTTTTCTTTCATTAATTCAAACGGATTTATTGTCTGGCTTAACTCTATATATTCAAAAAATCTTTCTAACTCTTTGAAATTACCCGATAACTCCAAATTGTATTGTTTGGATAACCTTATTATATAGCCGTACAATTTGTCTATCTCCAAAAAGTTTTTTGTCGCATCTGTCAATGCTTTATATACATTGTACGGTATTCTTTCTTTTAATGTCGCTACAAAAGTCTGCAATTCTTTGTTTATCTTTTCATAATCAAGATTTTTCTTTCTGTCCATTAAATCCATATACCCGGACAGATTTTTATATTTGTCTATATTCATTGCATAATTTTTTGCATATTTTTCCATCTTTTCAAAATATTCGTCTGCCGATATTTGCTCTAATTCATATTTTTGGGATAATTTTTCTATTTCTTTTTGTTGCTTATTATAATATTTTGACTGCAATTTCTTTACCGTTTCTTTTATTGCTTCTATATGCATTGTTATTACGGGCGAATTTTCTATTATACTTTCAAACCTTTTTAAGTTGTCAAAATATTCTTCTTTCTTTTCTAACCCTTTTATTATCTCCGTTTTATTCTTCACTGCAGAATAATATT
>ONUQ01000109.1 GCA_900321055.1 uncultured Elusimicrobia bacterium | reverse complement strand
TTTATTGTATGGTCTTTATATTTTATAGAAGTACATTTTGCAAGTATTGTAATCCCTCTTTCTCTTTCTATCGGATCAGAGTCTAATACCATATCTTGAACCTCATCCCGTTTAACCGTCCATTGACCTGCTACCTTTAACATTGAATCAACTATTGTTGTTTTGCCATGGTCAACATGAGCAATAATTGCTACATTTCTTATATCTTCTCTTGTACTCATAATTATTTCTCCAAAAATAAAATCAGCAAATATTATACATTTTTATTTTTTATACATAAAATTTTATTTTACGGATATATGATGTTTTCCATAATTAAATTTTATAAAATGCCATTTTATTTATTACTTTTGTTTTTCTTCCGCCCAAGATTTTCTTCCGTAAAAAGGTTCTATGTCTTTATATGATAAACCTTCCATCTTTTCTGCCATAAGTGCCAATGTTTGAGCTTTTGGAAAAAGTAGAGAAACTTGTAAACTTACGGAAAATTTACCAAGTTCTTTAGATAATATTTTATTATAAACATTTACGGCATTACCTATAATAAGAACATTATTTTTATATTTTTTTAACTTTTTTACAAACAGTTCTATCGGAACAATAACAATATTATTTTTTTCTTTCATATAAACTTCATTTCTTAAAGCATCTATGGCAGGAACTGTTTTTATACCTTTAATATTTAACTGTGCTCTTAATATTTCTAAAGTATCAACTGACACAACCGGTTTATTTAATGCTTGTGCTAAAGTTTTTATTGTGGCCATGGCAATTCTTATTCCCGTAAAACTCCCCGGTCCGCAAGAAACTGCAAATTTATCAATATCTTTCAGTTCCCACTTAGCATCTTTAATAATTTTTTCTATTAAAGGAACTAAAACATCCGAGTGAATTTTTCCTGCATTATAAAAGTATTCTATAACAATGTCAGAATTTTCACTTACCGCAATACTTAATGTTGCTCCCGACGATTCAACAGCTAAAATTTTCATAAAATTCTCTTTATCTTAATTTTTCTACCGGCTTCAATATAATCTATGTTTACTTCCCATCTTTTTTTTATATTGTAATATTTTAACCTGTCACACCATTCTATTAAAGAAATTCCTTGTCCGAACAAATATTCGTCTATTCCTAAATTTAAAGTATTATTTTCATCCAATCTATACAAGTCTAAATGATATATAGGGCAAGATTTTGTTTCAAATTCACTTACCAACATAAAACTTGCACTTCTAACAAACTTTTTAATTCCAAAATAAGATAAAACTCCCTGAATAAAAGTTGTTTTACCTGCTCCTAAATCTCCATTAAAAAAAACTATATCCGAAGGCTTTAACATACCGGCAAACTTTTTTCCTAAATTCCTTGTTTCCGTATCCGTTTTAGTATAAAAAGTTTTATTTTTAAAAATGTTTATATCCTTTGTATTTAAACTTTTTTTCTTTTCCATTTTCCAAAAAAATTACTTTGTTTTTAGTGATGGTTCCTATACATTTTGCACCGGGAACCAACAGTTCCAACTTACATTTATCTCTTTTATTTATTGTAAATACCAATTCAAATTCTTCACCGCCAAACAATGAATAATTATACAACTCATCCATATCATTATTTTTATATTTTATTAAATTTTTAGATAAAGGTATATTTTTTATTTCAATATTTGCACCTTTATTTTGGGTTAAAAGTTCAATAGATTTAAACAGACCGTCGGAACAATCTGTCATAGATGTTATTGTAATATTTTTTGAAATTAAATTTGCTATTTCCAATTTTGCCTGTGGCACTAAATGTTTTTTTATAAGATTTTTTTCAAATGCCGTTAAATTATTTTTCCCCGAAGATAAAATTTCAAGACCGGCTAAACTGTCGCCAAAAGTTCCTGTAACAAAAAGCAAATCTCCGTTTTTGGCTGTATTTCTTGATATCGGTTTACCATAACATACACCTATCAGTGTTACGGATATTGTAATATCCTTCGCACAAACAGTATCACCACCCGAAAGATGAATACCGTATTTAGTACATGTATTTTTTATTGAACCAAAAAGTTTTTTTATAAAAATAATTGATGTATCTTTAGGAATTCCTAAAGATATAAAAGCATACAACGGTTTTGCATTGCCCATGGATGCAATATCACTAACATTTACTTCTATGGATTTTTGTCCTATTTGTTCCGGTGTTGCCCACTCTTTTTTAAAATGTACATTTTCAATTAAAATGTCGGTTGTTACAACATATTTTGAATTATTATAAGCATTGAAACAAAAACAATCATCACCAATATCTAAACATACATTATGATATTTAAAAGATTTTGTGTTATGCTTTTTTATAAATTCTATTAAACCGAATTCACCTAAGCTTGATATAGTTTTTTTCATAATTTTATTTAAACAACAAGTTATATAATATTATCTTCTATTATCATAATATATTTTTAATATTTTTAACAGTAATGATGGTCAGAATATTGAAAGAGTAGAGAATTGGCAAAATAAAAAAATAAAACCGTTTTCCCTCAAATAACAAACGACACACGAGAACGACAACATAAAAATAAGGCAAGGACGAAAATCCTTGCCTTATTTTTATTTTACTTACCAAACCAACCTTTTTGTTCCGTTTATTAAACT
>ONUQ01000187.1 GCA_900321055.1 uncultured Elusimicrobia bacterium | reverse complement strand
TGCAAATTTGCTAAACTTTTTGTTTGTATTTGACTGCAAACATTTAACAATATCCTTTACATAAAAAGAAAGGCAAGAATAAAAATCCTTGCCTTTCTTTGTTTCATTATTTTTATTCAAACTATGCTGCCTGCAATAACATCTTCGTAACATCTAATACATTTTCTACTATTCTGTTCTCTTCTCTGTCTACAGGTTTCAAATTATCTTCCAATAATATTCTTATTTCTTTCATATCTTCAATAACATTATTTTCAGCATATACTTTTAATGTCACATCTGTTTTATTCCACCTTTTTGATATATCTTTCGCTCTTTCACTATTAAGTATTTCTCTTACAAGTTTAGATAATTTTTCATTTATGGTAATCTCTTCTTTTGTCAGCTCTTTTTCTATATATTCTATACCGTACCCGTTACATATCAAAGATAATATCCTGTCTGTTATTTGATTCTTTACTTTTATATCCGTTGTATTAACATCACAGTATTTACTTATAATTTGTTTTTCTACATAAGATACCATACTTCCTATCACTATTTGCCTTATTGCTGTTACCTTTTCTTTTTCACTGAATTTTTTTTCTTTCTCTATTTTTAATACTTCTTCTTTCATTTCATTTGTCATTATATTATCAAATTTCCCCTGCTCATATTCTTTTATAAAATTTTCATAGCTCATTTCTGCACTTAATAAATTCTTTAACTCTTTTGCCGTTTCTTCTATTGATATATCTCCAAACAGTTCTTCATATCCTTTTTCATATCCTTTAGAAAAATATATTGTTGCCGTATTCTTTTTTAACAATTGTCCAAATTGACTGTTTATGTATGTTTTTCCTAACGATATCATTGTTTTTACCGAATCTAATCCTTTCCCGAATATTTCTTCCACAAGTTTATTTGCTTTTTCTATGTTTTCATCTCCATCCGTATCAAAGTATAAACTTACTCTTCCCTCTCCCGCTAATCCTTTTATGAATTCATCGGTTTTTTCATCTATCTCTTCTCCGGCTAATATCAATTCTTTGTCTTTTGATACACTCATATTCTTTGTATCTAATACACATATTGCTTTCCCGTTTAACATTTTATCTGCTTCCTCTATTGCCTCGTTATCTTCTATCTTATAGGATATTTCTTTTTTACTGTCCCTTATCTTTTCTACTGTTTCCTTTATTTGTTTATTATCATAGTCTCTGCTTATCAATGCTCTATACCCGTACACTGTTTTCATTTTCTCATATTTCGCTATCTCTCCTCTTGTAGTATCTTTCGTTATTCCTATTATCGGATGTAACCCTGCTTTATTTATCTGATTTATAACTTTCTCTTCAAATTCTTTTATATCTTCTCCTTTTACCAATACTACTTTACTTACTCCCGCTCTCTTATATACACAAAGTATATTTTCTAAATCTTTTATACTCTTTGTTATTGTCAATGTTGCATCTTTTGTTCCTACATAAGTATTTGTTGTTGTTGCCAATGACAACAATTCGTTTATTTCTAAATCACTATATCCAATTTCCTTTAACTTTACCTTTTGTTCTTCCATTAATGATTTGTCATTTCTATCAAATTTCTCTCCGATATATTTTTCGTGTTTCTCTCTTACTATAAAGTCCGTTATCAATCTGTCAACAAACAAGGCTTCTGCTACTTTTTCTATCTCCTCTTTTGTTATAATCCCTTTATTCATATACCTTTCTATTGTCTCTTTGGATTTCCCTTTATAACTCAACTCTACTTCATTTTGACTTTTGTTATATTCCACATTTACTTTTATTTGTACATTTTTTCCTTTTTCATCTTTTATGATTTTTCCTTCTTTATCTTTTAGTATTGTTATCGGTATTGCACACAGCTTCTTTCCTCTGCTTTGTTCTTTTGTTACTTCAATTACACCTTGTTTTGATATTTCTTTATTGCTTTCTATTATTTTCTCTTTTATATTTGGAAATGTTTTATATATTTTTTCTATATTTACTCCATACTCGCTCATATCTGTCAATATTTCAGAATTTATATTTTTAACCTTTTCTGCTTCATTTATTGTTAATCCATTTTCTTTTTGTCCTAATCTCTTTTCTAAATTTATCAATCCCTTAATATTTTCAAAATTCTTTGATATTGTTCTCTGTATATCTCCTGCCGTTTCCATTGCAAATTCATGAGCATCTCTTCCTAAATTATACTCCCATGCCTTATATCTTACTCCCTGCTCTATTATATCTTCTTCTCCTTTATATCTTTC
Organism: uncultured Elusimicrobia bacterium; assembly: GCA_900321055.1. Classification (GTDB taxonomy): domain Bacteria; phylum Elusimicrobiota; class Endomicrobiia; order Endomicrobiales; family Endomicrobiaceae; genus Ruminimicrobiellum; species Ruminimicrobiellum tauri. The sequence goes on along the minus strand of ONUQ01000187.1, from coordinate 520 downwards.
CTGATATTGTTCTCTAAATTCTATCTTGTATAGATTTTCTGCTTTTTCATGTTCTGCTATCTCTTTTAACAATTCATTAAAATATTTTTCTCCTATTATATTTTTTACCTTGCCCAATACCTCTAAAAATCCTTCCGTTATTCTATAATTTATCCGATACTCTTCTCCTTTTTTCTCTATATCTGATTGAAGTTCCGCACTGTCAAATCCTGCTATTGTCACTTCACCGTTTCCTATCTTTATTCTCTCTATATCCTCTCCCAAAAATCTCTTTAATTGATTCATTATATCTGCTTTTAATTTCTCTTCCCTATCTTTGAAAATATTCAGTTTCTCTATTGTTTCCATTAAATTATTATTTATATTTTTTAAAACATTTTTCATTTTTTCCGTAGATTTTTCTATTACTTCTTTTACCTCTGAAAATATACTCTTGTTGTCTTCGGATATTTCTTCTTCTTTTAATTGCTCTTTATTATCAAATAAATTATTGTTATTTTTGCCCAAAAATGCTGCTATA
>ONUQ01000042.1 GCA_900321055.1 uncultured Elusimicrobia bacterium | reverse complement strand
TATACCTTCATTAGCATAAATTTTTACAGGCATAGAACTTATATTTGAAATTGCTATTGTTGCATATCCTTCCCATTCAGGTTCAAACGGTGTAATATTAACTAATATTCCGCATCTTGCATAAGTAGATTTTCCAAAAGCTATTGTAATAATATCTCTTGGTATTCTAAAATATTCCACTGTCTTTGCCAGAACTACTGACTGCGGTTGTAAAATTATAAAATCATCAACTTTAACATCTTTAAATAAATCAGGATTTATATTTTTAGGATCAACAAAGGGACCGTCCGTAATTTTTTGCATTATCTTAAACTCGTTAGAAACTCTAAAATCGTATCCGTAAGAAGATGTTCCGTAAGAAATACCTTTTCTTACCTGTTGTGGTTCAAACGGTTCTATCATTTTTTTTTCTATAGCCATTTGTTTTATCCATTTATCCGATTTTACCATTTTTTCTCCTTATTGCACTGATTATACATATCAACTTTTATTTTTCTAACTATTTGTCAACAGCACTATTTTTTTGAGAATATTTTCCACACAAATTTCAATTATATTGTGATGTGTTTACCATACAAAGTATACCTAAACCCGAACTGCTTATGAAAAACTATCGGATTAGATATACATAAAACAAAAAAAATATTCCTATTTTGTACTACTTAATTTTATTTAAGTTTTCACAACAACAAAAGACAAACAGGAATATTACAAAAACTATCCAACGAAAATTATTTTAATTTTATATGCCGAGGACGAGATTTGAACTCGCACAGTCTTGCGACTCCAGGCTTCTGAGACCTGTGTGTCTGCCATTCCACCACCTCGGCGAACAACAACTTTTAAACATATAATATTTATGTTATTAACTTATCATACCAAATAATCAAATAAAATAAAACTATCTGTTGCCTTACCTGCACAGAAAACCGCTAACAATATTATATACTTTTTATCAGCAAATTCTATATTGAAACGGATTTTACTGCAACACCTTCAATTTTAGATAATTTTTTACTCATTGAATTAATTTCTCTTTTATTACCTAAAAATTCCAAAATAATAAGTCCCGTTTGAGAACATTTTTTATCGGTACTGTCCGTAATTCCCAACCTTGTTTTTATAAGACATCCGTATTCACACAAAATTTCTTGAACTGCTACCGATACAGTTTTTCTTTGCTTAACAGAAATGATGATAATATTCTTCATAATTAATATTCCCCTATTATTTTGTTTTACCTATAATTTCACTTACGGTTACAAATTTATAATTTTTCTTTTTAGCTTCATCTATTAATATCGGTAATATTTCCGTAACTTTAGAATTTTTAGGTAAATCGTGCATTAAAAAAATATATCCCGATTTAATATTTGCCAGATATTGTTCTAACATTTCTTCTTTTGACATTTTTTTCCAATCAATACCAAAAGTCCAATTTATAACTTTATAATTATTTTTTTTTGCAACTTCCAAAGCTTCTTTTCTTGAATATCCGTAAGGATATCTGACTAACTTTGTTTCATAATCTATAATAGATTTTATCAATTCTTGAGTTTTTAAAAGTTCTTCTTCCAACTTTTCTTTTATATCTTCTTCTTTATATTTAAAGAAATTTATATGGTTATATGTGTGATTTGCAATTTCATGGCCTTTAGAATAAACTTCTTTTACTAAATCAGGCCTTTTTTCAATAGAATTCCCCAACATAAAGAATGTAGCTTTTACTTGTTTATCATCCAATATTTTTAAAATTTCTTCCGTATTTAATCCCGGTCCGTCATCAAAAGTCAAAGCTATAAGTTTGTTTCTACCCGAACCGACGGTAATAACCTTATTTTTTACATCTTGTGCAAATAAAGGAAAAGTTACTAAAGATAAATTTACTATAAGTAATAATAAAGCCAAAATTATTTTTTTCATTTTAAAAAAACCTTGAAATATATGTAAGTATCCCCGCATTTATTATCTGCATCCAAAAATTATCATTTAACGGCCAAGGTATTGTTTCTATAAAAGCCGCAATTAATGCTCCAACTATAGCAAACAAAAAGCCGTTTGTAAATGTAAACTGCCCTGATGATAAAAAAATAACTAAACCTACTATCAAACAGGCACAAAAGCAGGCAAAAGTACCCTCTAAAGATTTACCTGCATATATTTTATGTTTACCGTAAGTTTTGCCAAAAAGTGCCGCACAGGCATCGCCAAAAGAAAGATACAAAAAACTTGCCAAAACAAAAATTTTATTTGGAAACAATAATATTGTTAAGAATGCTCCTGATAATGTCCATGGAAGTCCGCTAATTTTATGAACTTCCGTTGCTCTATGAACTCCACCTAAAACTTTTAAAATAAACACATTGAATTTTTCATTTTTAGCTCTAACGAATTCCCCAATCAAAACTATTACTATGGCTATTAAAAAACCTATTAAAACTACATTTCTCGGCAGAAACCAAAATGCTATAACATAAATGAGTGAAAGAATATGAAAAGTTTTTCTTTTTATCTCGTCTTTAGGGAAACCCAACATTTGCTTACTCCTATAAAAATATATTTATAAAAATTTATTCCGTCGTTAAACACTTTAGTAAAAAAAGGTTTCACTTCAATATTATTTGGAAATATCCAAGCCAACACCAATACTACCATTATTATATTAATAAAACAAACAAAAATAAAAGAAAAAAACTTTCCGTATATTCTCATATCTTCCTGACCGACTTTTATTGCATAAAAAGTCAATGCATAATAAAAAGCAAGTGATATTCCCGAAAAGAATAAAAACCAGGAATATATTTTAGTAATATCCATAAACCATGCAAGAGCAAAATATATGAGAATTATAATTATCGGATATATCGGAATAAAATACGGTGCCAAAGTTATAAAAATGTTATCTTTTGTAAGAGTAACACTTCCCTTATTTCCGGAAACCTTAAACTTTTTTATTTGTGCTCCGCTTAAAAGACCGGCTAAAGCATGTGTAAGTTCATGTCCGAAAACATAAGTAGACATCGGTTTAAAAAATATCACTTGAAATAAAATATATGTTGCTATTCCTAACCAAAAAGGAACAATATTTGTATTTGTCTGCCCTGCAAACAAAAATAAAAATTTAAAAAAATCATAAACCAATACTATCAATAACGGTATCAACATTAACGACAGTATTAACCTAACTGTTTTCATGTTACTTTATTTTTTAAAAACCTAAATTCAAGCCAACCGTATAGTTTGGAATACCATGGTTATAAGCTATCCCCAAAGAACCTTTTATCATAAGAATAGAAACTGCAACACCAAAACCATAAGTCATTTTATCCGTAGATGTAGACAACCCTTCATAATTTGAAGATTTTGCTTTTGTATATGTTCTGTCCCATCCCACACCTATATAAGGAGTTACAAAAGGAACAGGAAAAGTAGCTACTGCACCGAAAGCAATATTGTTATTATTAACTTTATTAGAATTTGAACTTATGTTTAAAAACGAATACATTCCCTGAACAGTAATTGACGGAATAAACAAAATTGAACTTTCATATACATTGTATCTTAAGCCTAAACCATATAAGTTAGAACCATAAAAATATGCATATTTTCCAATTAAATCAAATCCGTAAACTAATCCGAGTGATGCTCTAACCGTCGGAACATATAAACGACTGGTACCTTCTGCTCTCATTATTTCGTTACCGACAAGTGTTGTATTTAAATTTATACCAATATCTAAACTGCCTAACCCCATATTACCGGAAACACCATAATTCCCGCCGGTCATAACTTTTCCCATATCTTTAGATAAATGGTCTAAATACATTCTTGCTTGAGAATGAGAACCTGCCGAATTCATAACATCATTAAACTTATCCAACGGATTTGCAAAAACCGCTACAGAAACAAACGACAAAACTAAACATACAGACAATATTTTTTTCATTTTTCCCCCTGAATTTATTTTATAAATTTTAGACTGCATTTTATAATTTTTAAATTCTTTATTATTTTAAATTTTATTTAATAAAAACATCATTTACATCATTTCATCTTCTAATTTTTTAACAATTTACATTTTCTTTCTCCCAAATAATTTTTATTCCCTCCAATGTAAGTTCAGGAACAACATCATCTATTCCTTCCATTTCTTTTACCATAAGATAAGAAAGTCCGCCGGTTGCAATAACTTTTACATTGTCTGCACCCATTTCATTTTTTATTCTGTGTAAAATTTCTTTTACAAGTCCGATATATCCGTAATATAAACCTGATTGTATACATTCCACGGTTGTTCTGCCTATAATTTTTGCAGGCATATTAATGTTTACCTGTGGCAGTTTTGCGGTTTTTTGCGAAAGTGCCTCTGCTGAAATTTGCGGTCCGGCTGTAATCACACCACCCAGATAAGCTCCGTTATCTATACAATCAAATGTTGTAGCGGTACCAAAATCTATAACTATTGCCGTTGTATTGTATCTTTTGTAAACAGCAACAGCATCTGCAATTCTATCGGCACCTACTTCTTCCGGATTATTATACAAAAAATGTAACCCGGCACAATGTTTACTATTTACAAAAAAAACATCTTTTTTAAAATATCTTTTAGCTAAATCCGCAAAAACATTATCAAGAGAAGGAACAACACTTGCAATAGCAACAGCTTTGATTTGTTGTTTTGTTATATCTATTTTAGAATAATAAAATATATCTAAAATTTTTATGGCATACTCATCCGCAGTCTTCTTTTTTGATGTTGCTATTCTCCAAATTTGAAAAGGTTTTTCTTCTATTTTTTTATCATTAAACTTGAATAAGCCGAGTGTAATATTTGAATTTCCGATATCTATTACCAAAAACATTTTTAATCCTTTTTATATTGTCCTAAAAATTTTTTAAATTCTTCTTTTGTATATACAACGATATCTTTAAAACAATAATTTTCAAAATAATTTATTTCTTCAAATATGGAATCACTACTTTTTCTTTTATATGGAGCAACCATTTTAATTTTTTCATTTTTTTTACCATTAATAACCAAAATAAATGTACTCTTACTTCTTATATCTTTTAAAGTTTTAGATGTTATATCTCCATAAACTAAAATTGTATCGTAAATTTTTTGCATAACCTCATATATATCCCCTTTATTTAATCGTCCATTTTTAAATTCAATAAAAAAAAGTTCATTTTCATTGTCATATAGGGCATCTACAGACCTTAATTTTTTT
>ONUQ01000203.1 GCA_900321055.1 uncultured Elusimicrobia bacterium | reverse complement strand
TTGTCTTTTGCCGTTGCCGTTCATTACCCTAATGTTCTTCCTAAAAGTCCAATATGTATTGAACCTCTACATCTTCTTGACAAAAAAAGTATAATGTTATACAATCATAAGGGTAGTTTTTGGGAATGTGGTGTAGCCTGGTTCAACACACTGCCCTGTCAAGGCAGAGACCGCGGGTTCAAATCCCGTCGTTCCCGCCACTAAAATTTTCGTTAAAATATTTTAAATCTTTTATTATTAAAAAATGAATAAATTATAAAAAATTCATTTTTTTTATTTTGTTTAAATATATATATCTTTACAACATACACTTAATAATTATAAAATGACGGGTATATCTTTAATCTATATTAATATGTTAGACTTGTAAAATAAAATGTATTACAACATAAAGGCATTAATATTAAATACAAAATTATCACAAGAAGCAGATAAAGTCATTACTGCTTATACTACTAAGTGGGGAAAAATTTATGCAACGGTGCCGGGTGCAAAAAAAATTGTTGCAAAATTAAATTCTGCTACCGAACCTATAACAGAGAGTGAACTTATAGTTTACCAAAATTCTCAGTATAGTCGGCCTACGGTTACGGGGGCACGAATATTAAATAACAATACGGAAGTTAAACAAGATTTTTATAGAAATTTATTAGCATTTTATGTTTGTGAAATTAGTGATAAGTTTGCACCTATGCATTTGCCCGGCATAAAAAAATATGAGCTTATTTCAAGAACATGGTGTTTGCTTGCCGTATCAAAAACTCCGTTAAGAGTATTAACGGCATTCTCTTTAAGATTACTTAAAATGTCAGGTTATAGTATGATAGATTATTTAAAAAGAAATTGCTCAAATATAAAAAAAGAAGATATTTTATACTTAAAAAAAATTGCAAATTGTTGTGGTGACAGTTTGGATACTATTGAAGAGTTTGTAAACAGTGATGATAAAGTTATGTGGAATTATGTTGAAAGTTATATCAAAACATATATTGCACAACCGTCAGTAGGGTTATTTTTAAAAAAAATAAATTATATCAATTAAACAGTTGCTGTTATAAATTGAAAATGGCAGTTTAGTAGTAGTATTGACATTTAAACATAATTAAAATATAATTAATAAGTTGATTTGATTAAAGAAGTCGTCCCGACTCACCTTCACCTTATTTTTAGGGAAAAGGTTTTTGTAATTTTAAATAGATTGTATTTTTATAGGGACGGGTATCTTTATCCGTTCTATTTTTTTATTTTTTGTAGGTGAAAATCCTACGAGGGGGATTGTATAGATATTAAAAGATATCGTACTAATCAGTACATAAGAGTTTCGGAAGTCAGACTTATTGATGAAAAAGGTGAGCAGGCAGGAATAGTTCCTACCATAGATGCACTTAGGAGAGCACAATCGGTAGGATTGGATTTGATAGAGATAGCTCCTCAGGCTAAACCGCCTGTGTGCAGAATAATGGATTTTGCAAAATTTAAGTATGATTTGGCAAAAAAAGAAAAAGAATCAAAGAAGAAGCAAAAGAATATACAGTTGAAAGAAGTAAGACTTAGGACAAGAATAGCAGATCACGATTTTGAGGTAAAACTTAAAAAGATAAGAGATTTTTTGGAAAGCGGAAATAATGTTCAAATAACCGTAATGTTTTCCGGAAGAGAAATGCAACATAAGGATTTAGGACTTGCAGTTCTTGAAAGAGTCAAAACTGCAGTTGAAGATATAGCATTTGTTGAAGGAAAGTTGTCTTCTATGGGTACGAGGTCTTTTGCGACTTTATCACCTAAAAAGAAAGATGCTAAAACTAAAAAAGAAAATATTAAAAAGGAGTGCTAATTATGCCTAAAATGAAAACACATAGCGGTGCAAAAAAAAGATTTAGATCTACCGGAACAGGTAAGTTAAAGTATAAAAAGTCAGGTAACAGACATTTGCTTACAGGAAATCCGGGCGGAACAACAAGAAAGTTAAGAAAATCACAAATAGTTGATTCTACAGATATGAAGAGAATGGAAAAGTTCATGCCGTATTCAAAGTAGTTTTTAGTTGTTGAAAAAATTAAGGAGAAAATATAATGAGAGTAAAAAATGTAGTTCAAACAAGACAAAGAAAGAAAAAATATTTTAGACTTTCTAAAGGTTATTATTCAGATAAAAAC
>ONUQ01000185.1 GCA_900321055.1 uncultured Elusimicrobia bacterium | reverse complement strand
CAAAAAATTTTTGCATATATATGCACTTTTATCTTAATCTGTTTGATACAAAAAGACTTAATCCGCAAGTCCGCTTGTGGCTATTAAAAAAACAGCATATAGCGGAATTATTTTTTTGTTATCTTCATAAGCAAAATTTTTGGTTGATATTTTTATTGAATATTTAGGTTTATAAGTATCAACATATACTGCCAAACTTTTGGATTTTGTATTATCTGCATTTTTAACTTCTATGGGTATAACATCATTATCAATTTGAATTACAAAATCAATTTTCGCACTTCTTTGTGATTGCCAATAATAAATTTTAAATTTATTTATGACAAGCTGACCATTTACATAATTTTCAACAAGCCCGCCTTTAAAATCATTCAACATTTCTTGATTATATAAAATATTATCAACATGTATTCCCTGTTTGGCACATAACAATCCTGTATCAGACATGTACACTTTAAAAGAATCTATATTTCTATAATTTTCCAACGGCATTTTTACTTGTTCTATCATATATACTTTTGATATTAAACTTGATATTGACAGCCACTCTATAGCATTTTCAAACTCTTTCGCTCTTGCACCTTTTTTTAATAATTTGTATTGAAATCTCGTATTTTTTTGGAAAGTTGAACTGTTATATTATCATAAGTTAATCTTGTTTTTTTTATTTCGTTGTTGGTATTATATTTGCTCATATCGTCAAGATAATCTGCAAGTATTGTTTGTTGAACATGCCTGCAAATATTATAATCTTTGTTTTCCACAAACAATTTCACAACTCAGGCATTCCTCCAATAACAAGATACTGTTTATATATATCCATGGCAATATTATGTAGTGCCACAGGCATATTAGAATTATTTCTATAACAATATTTTATTTTATTAACAAGTTCTTGTTGACCTAAAGCAATCATAAACTCTTCCATATCCATAGGATACATTGTAAATCTGTCTACCTTACCGACAGGAAAAGAAAATTTTTCTCTGTTTACTGCTATTCTCAATAAACTTCCGGCGGCAATTATATGATACTCGGGAGCCATTTCACAAAAATATTTTAAACTTGTTAAAGCTCTTTCACATAACTGTATTTCGTCAAATACAATTAATGTTTTTTCTTTCACTATTGTTTGTTGTGCAATTTGAGATAAAACAGGTATCAAATATTCAGGCAAAATATTTTCTTTAAATGTTTCGTTTAATGTAGGGTTTGTTTGAAAATTGAAATATGCAACATTATCATAATTTTTATGAGCAAATTCCAATATTGAAAAAGTTTTACCTACTTGTCTTGCTCCTTGCAATATAAGAGGTTTTCTATATTTACTGCTTTTCCATTTTAATAGGTATTCATATACTTTTCTATACATAATCGTTTTCCCGTATAAAATCTTTTTATTAATGTTATTTTAGTATATTTTTATTAAAAAACAACACTAAATTACATCAATATTTTTTATTTTTCAACATTAAATTACACGAATTAAAGAAATTCCGTGTAATAAATTAGGGAAAAAGCGAAAAAATAATAAAAAAGAGCAGGATTATAATATTGTTGTGCCGAACCTGTTGCGGATGCAACACCCGCTCCACCCATAGCCATAGCTCTTGCACCTACCGCCTGCCATTTTTCCGCATAAGACATTTGTACAACAAGAAAAAATAATGCAGTTGTACAAAAAAACATTTTTTCATTTTTGTCCCCTTTTTATTAAAAGATTATTAAAAAATTTTAGTTAACAATTAATTTAATTAACTATTTTTTAAAGAAATTTATTGATGATTTTTACTAAAAGAATATTTTGAAAAAACCAAAAACATCATGTAGCCGGTATGTTGTTTTTAATCTGATTTATTAATTTAATATCTGCTACAATCATGATTTATATCTTCAATTTATAACACCTACTTTATTCTTATTAAAACAAACTGCAATTTATCTTTATTTGAAAATCAAATATTTAAACTTCTATTTATTTTACTATATTCTTATTCTCTTATTTTTTTAGTTATCGGAAACTCTTAACTTTACAACCT
>ONUQ01000184.1 GCA_900321055.1 uncultured Elusimicrobia bacterium | reverse complement strand
TCCTCCTTTTACCAAATATTCTTGAATTAAAGTATTTGCCAATAAACCCGTTGCTATTTTTTTCAATTTGTTAGTATCTGTTTTTTTTCCTTCAAAACAAAACTTCTTCCCTGTTTTAACCGCTAATTCTTCCATTATACCCAAATCTTTTATTGCCTTTATCACACTTTGACTAACCGTATCAGTTACTCCCGATTTATACCACACTTCTATTGAATTGTTTTCTAATTTTTTATCTGAAATTTCAGAATACTTCTTAATTTCAAAATTTTCCGTAATTTTATCACTCAATAACTCTTTTGCAATAACGGTTGCCTGTTTATCCGTAATATCTCCTTCTATTCTATAAACCGCAACATATTTTACGGAAGAAATATCTTTTATTCCTATTCCTGCTATATCCGAAACGGTATGTTGCCCCTGAGGATCAACAAATCCGTCTTTAGTTTTTATTTCTATCTCAAATATCATTTTAAAAATTCTTCCCTGTTATTTTTTCATAAGCATCTATATACTTAGCTTTTGTTTTTTCTATAATATCTTCCGGTAATATCGGAACCGGTGGCTGTTTATTCCATTTTATTTGTTCAAGATAATCCCTTACAAACTGTTTATCTAAACTATCCTGACTTTTTCCGATCTCATATTTTTCTTTTTCCCAAAATCTGGAAGAATCCGGAGTAAATATTTCATCTATAAGTATCAACTTACCGTCATATATACCAAACTCTAATTTTGTATCCGCTAAAATTATTCCTCTCGTTTCACAATATTGGCTAACCTTCTTATATAGTTTTATTGATATTTCACTTATTTGTGCCGCTAAATCTTCCCCTACAATTTCTACCGTTTGTTCAAACGAGATGTTTTCATCATGTTCACCGTCTTCCGCTTTTGTTGATGGTGTAAATATCGGTTCGGGAAGTTGTTGCGATTGTTTTAATCCTTGAGGTAATTCTATTCCGCAAACAGTTTGACTTTTTTGATATTCTTTCCATCCTGACCCTGCAAGATAACCTCTAACAATACATTCAATATCTAACCTTTTAGCTTTCTTTACAATCGTTGCTCTATCTCTAAGATATTCGTATTGTTTTAATTCTTCAGGAAATTCATCAAAATTTCCCGTAATTATATGGTTAGGAATAATATTTTGAACAAAATCAAACCAAAACATTGATATTTTGTGAAGAATCTTTCCTTTATCTTCAACCAATGGTGATAAAATATAATCAAAAGCCGATATTCTATCGGTCGCTACTATAAGAAGTTTATCTTCCTGATATTGATAAACATCTCTTACTTTTCCAGAATGTAATAATTTGCAACCTGAAAGTTCCGGTGCTGTAGTCATTATACCTTTTCCTTGTATTTAAAAATTATTTACAACCTAAACAAAACTTAAAATCCAATTTTAATATTTTATATTTTTTCTTGGTTTAAAATCAATACTCATCAATTGATTAATACATTTTTTATAAATATTTTGTATAATCAAAAACAATATATATTAAGGAACTTTTTTATGGAAATTTTAAATTCAAAACAAATAGATTCAAAAATAGAAAATTTAGCAAGAGAAATTTTAAATCAACATATTGACAATATCGCAATTGTCGGTATTCAAAAAAAAGGAGTGGTAGTAGCCAAAAGGTTATCAAAAAAGATTCAGTCTATACAAAAAACAACGGAAGATATTCCTTTTGGAATTTTAGATATAACCCTTTACAGAGATGATTTACAGGAAGCCGGAGCAGATATTCCTACGATAAAAGATACGGATATTCCATTTGATGTAAACAATAAAAATATAATTTTAGTTGATGATGTATTATATACCGGCAGAACTATCAGAAGTGCTTTGGATGTTTTAAAAGATTTTGGAAGACCAAAGTCAATAAAACTGGCTACATTGGTAGATAGAGGATACAGAGAACTTCCTATTCAAGCGGATTTTGTAGGGTTTGTTCATAAAACCAAAAACAGAGTTTGTGTAAATATCAATGATGAAATTTCGGATAAAGATGTCGTAACCGTGGAATAAATTTGAATATTTATAATATATCCATAGAAATTAAAGATTGATTATACATATTCCGAACGGACGAATATTTGAGAGTTTTTCGTTTCAAATTTTAAGGATTACAACCGAAACATAAACTATCCTCACTATGTTATTTGCACCATAACTACAAATAATATAAAATATCTTATTATGAATAATTATAAACTTTTATCAGGAAACGAAGCTCTTGCACAGGGAGCTTACGAAGCAGGAGTAAAATTTGCAGCTTCCTATCCGGGAACACCTGCAACAGACATCTTAGAGTATTTTACACAATTTAAAGAAGTTGATGCTCAATGGGCAATAAACGAAAAAGTAGCATTTGAAGTAGCACTCGGTGCATCTTTTGCCGGAGTAAGATCAATTTATTCATCAAAACATGTGGGAGTAAATGTTTGTATGGATCCTCTGATGACAGCAACATATTCAGGGATAAATGCCGGCTTTGTTATTGTTACCGGAGATGATCCGGGAATGCACTCATCTCAAAATGAACAGGATAACAGACTTATAGCAAAGTTTGCAAAAATTCCGTTACTTGAACCGTCTTCACCGGCTGAAGCAAAAAAATTAATAAAACTTGCTTTTGAAATCAGTGAACGGTTTGATACTCCGGTATTATTCAGAATAACAACAAGAATTGCACACACAAAAGAAAATGTTGAAGTTGGAACAAGGGTTGAAGTAAATGATAAACCTTTTGAAAAAAATCCCGCAAAATATGTTATGGTTCCGGCAAATGCATATAAAAAGCATATTAATTTAGAAGAAAAGTTAATAAAACTTCAAGAGTTTTCAAATAATTTACAAGAAAATTCCATAGAAATAAAAGATAAAAAACTGGGTATCGTTTGTGACAGTGTTTCTTACTTATATGTAAAAGAAACATACCCTGATGCATCGGTATTGAAACTTACGATGACTTTCCCTTTTGCAGATGCAAAAATTAAAGAGTTCGCATCTAAAGTAGAAAATATTGTTGTTGTAGAAGAAAGTGAACCTTTTATAGAAGAACATATTTTACAAATGGGAATAAAATGTAAAGGAAAACATTATACTTACAGAGTTGGTGAACTTAATCCTGAATCGGTAAGAGATATTGTTGAAGGCAAGCCAAAAACAAATTATCCTAAACCTGCAAGAAAACCTGTTTTATGTCCGGGATGTCCTCACAGAGCAACATTTGTGGCATTAAGAAAAACAAAAGTTACAGTTGCAGGAGATATTGGTTGTTATACATTAGGAGCAACACCACCGCTATCCGCATTACATACTACCGTTTGTATGGGTTCAAGTGTAACTATAATGGGCAGTTTAACCGGTATATTAGGTTCCGATAAAGCCGTAGCTGTTATAGGTGATTCTACATTTTGTCATTCGGGTGTAGAAGGTCTTATTAACTGTGCATACAACAAAGTTAAAGGTGTTATTATAATTTTAGATAACGGCACAACGGCAATGACAGGGGCACAACCTAACCCGGCAACAGGCATTACGGCTAAAGGTGAGCAAACAAAAAAATTAGATTTGGAAAAATTGTGTATGGCTTGCGGAGCAGATATTGTTGAAGTTATAGATTCTTCCTGTTCATCAATAGAAAACAAAATTAAAGAACTTACGGCAACAAACAAATTATGTGTATTAATAGTAAGATATTCTTTATGTAAAATGATAGACAGAACAAAGAAACCTGCACCAAAGGTTATAGCAGATAAATGTAAAAAATGTTATATGTGCATAACCGTAGATTGTCCCGCAATAGTTAAAGATGAAAACGGAAATATAAAGTTGGATAACAACTTATGTGCAGGATGCAATGTTTGTGCAGAACAATGTAAGTTTGGAGCATTAGAAACAACGAAATAGAAGATTGGATATAAAATATATGAAAGATATTTTAGCAGAAGGAGCTAAGCGGAATGTCTTTTCCGGGATTTATAGAAAATTAGGCGGTAAATATATATGTTGCGAATGCAGAGAAATTGTACAAAGACACCAAAGATTTTCAGCTTCTGTTACATTTTTATTTTTGATAATTAGTATTGGAATGATATTACTTCTAACTTTTTGTATATTATTGTTATTTATGATTTTCATAACTACAATGGATCCTTATGCGGGTAAAGTGTTTGCAGGTATAATTCTAAAATATCTTGTTTCTATTTTGTTTTTCCTGGCTGTTATTTCAGTAATTATTATTAATTATACCAAAAGCAGTAAATGTTATAAATGCGGGTCCAGAAAATTATTACTTATTAATTCTCCCAAAGGGAAAGAATTATTAAGACAATATTATCCGGAAAAATTTAAATTGATAGAAGAAATAGAAGACAATGTTTTAGCGGAGGAGATTAAAAAAAATCAAATTTACCGACAGATTTATCAGGAATTAGGCGGTAAATATATATGTTGCGAATGTGGAGAGATTTTAAAAAGCTCTAAAAAATTTTATGTAACATTTATTAATGCAACTTTGATAACTTGTTCTGTTGTTTTGGTTATTTTTTTAGGTTTTATGCAACGATCACATATACTGTTGTGGAATTCATGGGATTTTAATCATGGTTATTTCCATACCGGTTTTGATAATTTGTTGCATGAAGTTATATTTGAAACATTAAATAATTTGGTTCCGATGGGCATTATTAGTCATGCGGGCGGTAATGAATTGATTATATTTATTCTTATTTCCGTTTTGTTCATTATAACCGTTATTAAAATGACATTAGTATACAAAAAAAATAAATGTCCAAAATGCAGTTGTGCAAAAACATTATCTATTAATTCTCCTAAAGGGAAAGAATTATTGAAAAGATATTATCCGGGAAAATTTAAATTAATAGAAGAAATGAAAGTATAAAAATTTTATAAAATATAGAGGGTTACTAATGGAAACGATAAACATTTTGTTTTGTGGAACGGGCGGACAGGGTATTCTTACGGCAGCAGAAGTTGTTGCTTTAGCTGCCATGTATGACGGATACCATGTAAAAAAATCTGAAGTTCACGGTATGGCACAAAGAGGCGGTTCCGTAGAGTCTCATGTCAGAATAGGAGAAAAAGTTTTTTCGCCTATAATTGAAGCGGGACAAACGGATTATCTTTTATCTTTTGAAAAAGGAGAACATGACAGAATGGCTTGTATGCTTAAACAAAACGGAACAGATTTATTCAACGAATTTGTCAAAGCAGGTAAGCTGATTTCTAATCCTAAATTTGTAAATACATATATGTTGGGTGTATTAGCAAAACATCTTTCAATATCAAATGAAAGTTGGCAAAAAGCAATGAAAGAAAGTATAAAACCGCAATATTTAGATAAAAATATTGAAGTTTTTATGTTAGGTAATAAAAAGTAATAAACAATTTATAAAATAAATTTTGTATAAGAGGACAATATGTCTTTTAACAGAAAAGACCTTTTAGGGTTGGAAAATTTAGACAGGAAAGAAATACAAACAATTCTTGATTCTGCAAGACCTTTCAAAAATATGTTCACAAGATCAATAAAAAAAGCTCCTGCCCTTGTCGGTAAAACAGTTGTTACATTGTTTTATGAACCGTCAACAAGAACAAGAACTTCTTTTGAAGTTGCCGCAAAAAGATTATCTGCAGATGTTGTAAATATTGCAACGGCTACTTCCAGTGTAGTAAAAGGTGAAAGTTTAGTTGATACGGGAAAAACTCTTGAAGCAATGAAGGCGGATATAATAATAATAAGAAATACCATTGCGGGAACACCTCATTTGCTTGCAAAAAATTTAAATGCTTCAATCATAAATGCCGGAGACGGTTTTCATGAACATCCTACACAAGGACTTTTAGACCTTTTTACAATGTATGA
>ONUQ01000182.1 GCA_900321055.1 uncultured Elusimicrobia bacterium | reverse complement strand
TATTTCTAAAAAAGAAAAACAAATTAATCAAATTATAAATAATTTCAATAATTTTTCCTATTCTTTACAGGAAATAGCATCAAAGAACAAAGATGATATTAGAGATATTGTTATAAAACTAAAAAATGTTTCTGAAAAAATAGATACGATTATGGACAAGATAAATAACGGAAACGGACCTATAGCAACTTTGATTAATGACGAAAAAATGTCTAAAGAAATTAAACAAACCGTTAGCGAAGTAAAAGTTACGGTTGACCAAATACAGAGTCTTGTGAACAAAACTAAAAAATTTAGGATTGATTGGGAATACATGGGAAGAGTTGATATGAAAGCTAACAAATTCAGAAACGATTTTGGTATTAGATTTTATCCTAACGAACATAAATTCTATTATATCGGTATTTCTAATATTGGCAATAATAGCAATGAAACCGATAAATTTGAAAAAAATAACCTTAACAAAATTGATGCCCTTATGGGATTTAGATCGGAAAAACTTGAAGTTTACGGCGGTGTTATGAGAAGTAAAGGCGGTGTTGGTATCGGATGGTCACCTTTTGATAAAATATACGGTGATAAAAGATTGCTTTATATTAATGCCGAAGCAATATTTAGAACAGAAACAGCAAAAGAAAACGATCCCGACAGAGATAAGCCTAATATTATTATCGGTGCCAGACTTGGAATATTCAGTTGGTTGTATGCAGGTGTTCAGGTAGAGGATACTCTTACCAGAACAAGTGTTACTCCATATGTTAAACTTAAAGTTACCGATGATGATATTGCAGGGTTATTTGGTATAGCAGGTATTGCAGCAACAAGTTCTAAATAGATATTATCATAACAACAACTGTTGCAAATTTTAGTCTTTAAAATTAATAAAAATTATTACCTTTTTAAAATTGATATATAAAATATATTTTTTATTGTTGTTTAAAATCAAACTGTTTTTATAAATAAAAAAACTAAAATTTCAGGTTATATAAATTAAAATAAAATCATAAATTGACTTTGCATTAAAGCTTTTTTATGTTACACCGGGTTGGTATTAATGGTTATAAGTTATGTACTAAATTTTTTACATTATTTTGGGTTATCACAAAGATATACAAGGATATCTGCAGTATTAATTACTCTGTTACTTTTCGTTTTACTTTTGTGTGTTATATGGTATTTATCTAAAATTTCCTCTCAAGCATTTCTTAACAGTAAATATTTTAAACTAAAAAGTAAAAGATGGAATTTTGCTTTAAAGGAAACTAATTTTTTTGCTATATGCGGTTATGTTGCCACAGGTTTTATAGGGCACTTCGTTTCGGATATGTTTTTTTTGGAACAACATATTCATTCAAATGCTTTACTGAATAAAATTATAAATATTTATTTTTTTATATGTATTTTAATAGCAATAAACAAGATACTTACTATTTTTAGAATTATTCATGATGCCGAAAGTGAAGTTCCTATAAAAGGATTTGTTCAATTTTTAAAAATATTTGTTAATTTTTTTGGTGTTCTTATAATTGTAGCTTATACTTTGGGAAAAGAACCTACTTATTATATTTCCGCATTAGGTGTAATAGCTTCTATTTTAATGATAGTTTTTAAAGACATTATTGTAGGGCTTACGGCAGGATGGCAACTGTCAATGAACAACATGGTTAGAATTGGAGACTGGATAGAAATTCCACAGCATAATGCGGACGGTGAAGTTATAGACATTTCTTTAACAACGGTATACATTAAAAATTGGGATAACATCGTTGTTTCTTTACCGGCTTATAATTTAATATCACAATCATTCTTAAGTTGGAGAACTATTCAGGAACAAAAATTGAGAAGAATAAAAAGAAGTTTTAACATTGATATTCAAACCATAAAATTTGTAGATAAAAACTTATTACAAAAGTTACAAAAACTTGAACTGCTAAAAGATTATATTAATTCTAAAGAGAAAGTAATTGAAGAATTTAATGAAAAACATAATACGAAAGAAAATATGTTTAACGGCAGATATTTAACAAATATCGGATTATTTAGAATTTATTGTCAACAATATATAAAAACGAAACCTTTTATCAGTAAAGAATCCACAATACTTGTAAGGCAACTTTCCCCCACACCTAACGGTTTACCTTTAGAAGTATATTGTTTTACTAAAACATATATGTTTTCAGAGTTTGAAGTGTATCAAGCAGATATTTTTGATCATTTACTGTCTGTTGTCGGTGAATTTGATTTATCCGTATTTCAAGCTGTCACTGGTAAAGACTTTAAAACATTACAAAAAGATTAATTTATTTTAAATTTTGCCGTTTCTTTTATTGTAAATATTTTATACAATTAAGTGGGTTTTGAAATAAAAATTTTGAATTTATGATAAACAAAGAAAAAAATTTTTAAATATCTTACGGTACTCATCTTAATGCTGTGTATCTAAACAAAATTAATATCTTGTAATTTTGATAAATTTACAAGTAATATAAAATAAAAATATTGATAAGCTAATAACTGCTTTTATGTTTATATGCCAAAGTATCTCATCATTAAGCAGATTGTTAGAATAAAAAAATAATAATTGTTAAGGAGCAAAAAATGAATAAATTTTTTAAGATGACACTTGGTCGTGTACTTGTTTTAATTATGATATTTACGGTTTTATTCTCTTGCACAAGTCTGGCTAAAGAGAACTATTTTTCTTACTGGAATGACAACTCGCAGGTTGTGAAAGAACTGAAAACTTTTGTTAAAAATGCAACGGACAAAAACAGCAAAGATTTTATTGCTGTGGATGAAAGAATAGCCGTATTTGATATGGACGGCACAATTTTTTGCGAGACGGATCCTACATACAACGAGTATCTTATGGTATTTGACATAATATTAAATACCTATAATAAAAATAATCCAAAAGATTTAAAACTTGTAGAAGAAATTAATGAAATACTAAAAACCGGTATCGTAAGTGATGAGTTTGAACTTA
>ONUQ01000195.1 GCA_900321055.1 uncultured Elusimicrobia bacterium | reverse complement strand
AAAGTTAAAGATTCTTCTTGATAGCTTAAAACATAACTTCTGTATAACACATATACTAAAACTATGACTAACCACAGAAAAATTAGTAGCAAAAATTTTTTTATTTTTATATCTTTAAAATATAAATAAGCCAAATAAAATATAGGAGCAACTATTGCTGTTTCTTTTGTTAATAAAGATAAACAAAGACAAGACAAATGTATAAACAAAAAATATACTTTATTTGTATCGGTATATTTTTTAATAAAATAAAAAGCTAATATTATAAATAAAGTTAATAAAGAATCATTTCTGCCCGGTATCCATGATACAGCTTGAACAACAGACGGGTGACAAGCAAACAATAAGCATAGCAAGAAAGTTTTTTTAGAATCATACCGTTCTGACAAAAAAACAAATATAAAAAAAACTACAAACAAATGTAACAATATATTTGTAAAATGGTATCCGTAAGGGTTTATTCCATAAATATATTTTTCTACAAGAAATGTTAAATTTAAAATCGGTCTGCAAAATTTATCTTTTTCCTGACCAAAAACAGTATTAGTAAATATTTTTTCAATATTTGAAAAAGATAAATATTGTTGTTTATCCAAAATTAAAACATCGTCATCATAATAAGTCCAATCAAAAAACAAACTTTTTCCGTATAAAGAGAAAATCACAACAGCAAAAATTATAAATACCGTAAATGTAAAATGTTTATTTATAAATTGTTTTATTTTGATTATCATAATATCTATAAGCAAAAAGTTGAATAGCCAAACTTTCAACTATTCAACTTTTTAACTATTTAATTTTTCGTATATTGTTTCTGCTTATAATACAACACTTTTAACTTTAACTACACCTTCAATTTTAGAAAACTTGGAAATTACTTCATTTGAAACTTCACCATCTATTTCCAATACCGTAATTGCTTCTTTACCTGTTTCTTTTCTTCCAACATTCATTCCTGCAATATTTATTTTTTCAGCACCCAAAATTGTTCCTAATATACCGATAACTCCGGGTTTATCAGTATTATTAATAAATACTTTATGTCCTTTTGGTTCTACATCAACATTTAATCCGTTGATATTAATAATTCTTTGTTGTTTATCAAATAAAGTTCCGGCTATAGAATAACAACCTTTATCTGTTTTTGTTTTAACCAAAATCAATCCTGCATAATCTTTACAATCTTTAACTATTGATTCTTTTATGGCAATTCCTCTTTCTTTTGCTACCGCTAAAGCATTAACAGAATTAATTTTGAGATCAAGGATTTGACCTAACAAACCTTTTATGCAAGCAACTGTTAAAGGATTCGTTTTAAAATCTGCAATATTTCCACAATAGTTAATTTCTACTTCCGATATTCCGCCTTCAATTATTTGTCCTTGGAAAGCACCAAGTTTATCGGCAAGTTCAATATACGGATTCATTTTCTTTTGAGATTCCCAATCAATAGTTGCAACATTAACTGCATTTCTTATCAAACCTTTTGTAAAGAAATCCACTATTACACCGCTCATTTCAATGGCAATCTTAACTTGAGCTTCTTCTGTTGAGGCTGCTAAATGAGGAGTTGTTATAATGTTAGGTGTTGTTTGTATTGACCAATCTACCGGAGGTTCTTTTACAAAAACATCAAGAGCTGCATTTGAAACTTTACCTGATTTCACTGCTTCAATTAAATCGGCATCGTTAATAATTGCTCCTCTTGCACAATTAATAATTCTAACACCATCTTTCATTTTTGCAATATTTTCTTTATTTATCATTCCTCTCGTATCATCCGTTAACGGAGAATGTATGGAAATATAATCAGCTTGTTTAAATACTTCATCTAATGATGTTAATTCTATACCATTATTTTTTGCTACTTCTGCACTTGCAAACGGATCATAAGCAACAACTTTCATACCAAAAGATAATAATCTTTTTGCAACTTCATTTCCAATTCTTCCAAGGCCAATAAGTCCAAGAGTTTTTCCAAAAATTTCATTACCCATGAATTTTTTCTTTTCCCATTTCTGTGCTTGCATAGATGTAACTGCAGCAGGAATATTTCTTGCCATAGACAAAATAAGCCCTATTGTATGTTCTGCTACCGAGATTGTATTTCCACCGGGAACATTTGCTACAACTATACCTTTTTGTGTTGCTGCTTGTTTATCAACATTATCAACACCTGTTCCTGCTCTACCTATAAACTTCAATTTTGTTGCAGCTTCAATAATTTCTGCCGTAACTTTTACTTCAGAACGAATTAAAAGTCCATCGTAATCCTTTATTATTTCTTTAAACTTTTCAGGTGAAGGTTTTGCATTAACCTCTACTTTAAAATCCGGGTGATTTAATAATTGATCTAACCCTTCCTGACTGTCATAAGTCATCAAAATTTTGTACATTTTCCGTTTCTCCCATTAATTAATTTATAATTTACAATCAAACCGATATTTTTTCAAAAAATTCAATTATATATTTGATATAATAAACAGAATATTTACTGATACAGACAATAAATTTTTATTTTTTCTCAAAAGCATACTTTATAACTTCATCCATACTTTTAACGGGAATCATCTTTATTTTCTTTTTAACATTTTCCGGAATATCTTCTAAATCTTTTTTATTTGCTTCCGGGAACAATACCATATCTATTCCTTCTCTATATGCCGCTAAAACTTTTTCTTTCAGTCCGCCTATTGCTAAAACCCTTCCTCTTAAGGTAACCTCTCCCGTCATAGCAAGTCTTTTTCTAACAGGTTTATTCATACAAATAGAAGCTAATACCGTAGCCATTGCAAGTCCGGCACTGGGACCGTCTTTAGGAACTGCACCTTCAGGCAAATGTACATGAAAATCCGTATTTTTAAATATACTTTCTTTAATTTTCAATTTTTTAGCAGAAGATTTTACATAAGTAAATGCAGCTTGAACGGATTCTTTCATTACATCCCCCAACTGCCCCGTAAGAGTCAACATTCCCTTCCCTTTCATTTTATTTACTTCTATGGTAAGTATTTCTCCGCCTACCTCTGTCCATGCAAGACCTGTAACAACTCCAATATCATTTTCCATCATTTTTTCTCTTTCGTAATTTGGAATACCCAAATATTTCTTTATATTCTTCTCTGTAATTTTTATATTATTCTTTTTCTCCAAAACTAATTCTTTAACTGCTTTTCTACACAGTTTAGCCATCTCTCTATTCAAACTTCTAACACCGGCTTCTCTTGTATAGCTGGCAATAATTTCTTTTATGGCACTGTCATCTATAGTAAGTTCTTCTTCTTTAACACCATGATACAGCATTTGCTTTTTTACTAAAAAATTTTTAGCAATAAGAAGTTTTTCTTCATCAGTATATCCTGAAAATCTTATAAGCTCTAATCTATCAAGTAAAGTATTTGGAATATTGTCCAGTGTGTTTGCCGTTGTTATAAACATAACATCAGACAAATCGTAATCTACATCTAAATAATGATCACCAAAAGCATAATTTTGTTCAGGATCCAAAACTTCTAACAAAGCTGCTGAAGGATCTCCTCTCCAATCACTCCCCATCTTATCTATTTCATCAAGAATAAATACAGGATTACTTGACCCCGCTTTTTTCATAGATTGAATAATTTTTCCGGGCATAGCACCAATATATGTCCTTCTATGACCTCTTATTTCAGCTTCATCTCTAACCCCACCCATAGAAATTCTAACGAAATTTCTACCTAAACTTTTTGCAACAGACTTTGCTATAGAAGTTTTACCTACTCCCGGAGGTCCTATAAAACACAATATCGGTCCCTTTATTTTTTTTACTCTTGACAATACTGCCAAATATTCTACAATTCTTTCTTTAACTTTATCCAAGCCATAATGTTCTTGATCCAAGATCTCTTTTGCTCTAACTAAATCTAAATTATCTTTAGTTAACTTCTTCCAAGGAATGTCTAAAAGCCAATCTATATATGTTCTAATAACAGTTGCTTCCGGAGACTGTGGCATCATTTTTTCCATTCTTACCAGCTCTTTTTCCGCAACTTCCCTTGCTTCTTTTGACATAGAACTTGCTTTAATTTTTGCTCTTAAATCTTCTACTTCTTTAGAATTATCATCTTTTTGTTTCAATTCTTTTTGAATAGCTTTCATTTGTTCATTAAGATAATATTCTTTTTGATTTTGTTCTATTTGATTTTTAACTCTGTTTTGTATTTTCCTTTCAATACTTAAAATTTCAATTTCCGAATTCAAAATTTGAATTATTTTATTTAATCTTTCGAAAGGTTCTTCAGTTTCCAGTATAGATTGTTTTTCACTGTTTTTTATTGAAATATGCGAAGCTATTGTATCGGCAAGTTTCGCCGGTTCCTGAATATTTGAAACAGATATAGAAATTTCCATCGGCATTCTGGGATTTAACTTTACATACTGTTCAAATAGAGAAATCACTCTTCTCATAACAGCTTCAACTTCAGGAGTTTTTTCTATATTTTCATCAAAGATATTTAATCCGACTTCTATATACCCCTTGTCCGTAAGTTTAAATTCTGTCCATTGTGCTCTTGAAATACACTCTATTAAAACTTTTAAAGTACCATCCAGCATTTTAAGCATTTGTAATACTTCACAAACCGAGCCTATACTGTATATATCACCCGGAGTCGGTTCCTCTATTTGTAAATTCTTTTGGGTAGCAACGAATATATATCTTTCTGAGGTCATAGCCTCTTCAAGAGCTCTTACTGATTTTTCTCTTCCTACGGATAAAGGCAATACCATAGAAGGAAATATAACAACATCCCTTACCGGCAGTAACGGCAGTATCTTCGGAATATCTTTTTTGTCATTTGAAATATTTTCTGTTTCGCTCATGCAATCTCCTTAGAATTTTTAAAAATAAACTTCGGTTTAGATTTTTTCTTAACAGTATCTAAATCTACGATACACTGTTTTATTTTGTCCTCATTAAACATTTCAAACATAGTGTCCGTTAAGATAGATTCCAGCATTGCTCTTAGTCCTCTTGCTCCTGCTGATTTACTCAATGAAATTTTTGCAATTTCTTGTAAAGCTTCTTGTTCAAAGACTAAATCTATATTTTCCGATGAAAACATTTTTTTATACTGTTTAACCAAAGCATTTTTCGGCTCTGTTAAAACACGAACCAAATCTTCTGCCGTAAGATGGTCTAATGTGGATATTACCGGAAGTCTTCCGACTAATTCAGGAATTAAACCATACTTTATTAAATCATGTGTTTCAACTTGTGAAAACATTTTATCTTTACTAATAAGTTCTTCTTCTTTTGACAATTTCGTTTCATTATTGATAAAACCAATATTTTTCTTATTTATTCTATTTTCTATTATTTTTTCTATACCATCAAAAGCTCCACCACAAATAAACAAAATATTTGTAGTATCAACTTTTATACATTCTTGTTGAGGATGTTTTCTTCCTCCTTCAGGTGGCACATTTGCAACAGTTCCTTCCACAATTTTTAGTAAAGCCTGTTGAACACCTTCACCGGAAACATCTCTCGTTATAGATTTATTTTCGGATTTTCTTGCTATTTTATCTATTTCATCTATGTAAACAATTCCTCTTTCTGCCTTTTTTACATCATAAGAGCAATTTTGCAATAATCTGACTAATATATTTTCTACATCGTCACCAACATAGCCGGCTTCCGTAAGAGTTGTAGCATCTGCTATCGCAAAAGGAACATCTAACATTCTTGCAAGTGTTTGAGCAAGTAATGTTTTTCCTGTTCCTGTCGGACCTAATAATAAAATATTTGATTTTTGCAATTCTACATCATTATCATCAGGTTTTGCCACAACAGACTGTATTCTTTTGTAGTGATTATAAACAGCAACAGACAAAATTTTTTTTGCCTGATCTTGTCCCATAACATAACTATCTAAAAACTTCTTTATATCTTTAGGTTTTGGAACAGGTTTTATTGTTTTATTAACTTCAATTTGTTCCAATCTGTTTAATATATCATTGGAGCTTCTGATACAATCAGAACAAATTATAACTCCGCCACCACCAATAAATTTTTTACCGCTTGATTTCGGTCTACCGCAAAATGCACATTTTTGTTCTTTATTATTATCTATTTCTGACATTATTTTTTACCCGGAACTATTATTTCATCTATCAACCCATAATCTTTTGCTTCTTGTGCAGACATATAGTAATTTCTTTCTGTGTCAGCAAGAATCTTTTCTTTAGGTTGACCTGTATGTTTT
>ONUQ01000060.1 GCA_900321055.1 uncultured Elusimicrobia bacterium | reverse complement strand
GCGGAATCTATGAAAGAATAAATCTGTTTTTCCTATTAAAGACAAAAAAGAAAAACAAGGAATTTTTATTTTATATAGATTCCGTGTTATAGCACGGAATGACAAAATTTTTAACATAGATTCCCGATTAAAACACTCGGGAATGACAAACTATACAACAAACAACACCGGATTGCTTCGTCTCGATACTCGCTCCTCGCAATGACAGAAGAGGGAGAAATTCGCAATGACCGTCACAATAAATCTAATCCGCATAAAATGTTTTTAGTTCCGTTATTAAATCTTTTATTTTATTGTTTATTGCAACTTTTTCTTTTGCCGTGTTTACCGTTATTATTAAATCACTTAATTTTTTTAATTCTTTTAATTTAAAATAAAATTTTAGTTTTTGTTCTTCGCTATACCACAATTTGCTATCAAACACTAAATTCAAGTTTGATATTAGTTTCATATTATCTGCTACAAATGTTTTTATTAAAAGTTCCGTATAAAAACATCTTTTATTCGTTTTATTTTTGATATTCAAATAATTTAAATATTTGTTTTGTGTTGTATTTGTTGTAAAAATATTTGAAACATAATTTTCATCAACAACAATTTCGTTATTATTTGTTTGGCTTAACCTTTTATCTGCAAAACCGTAACAAATATTTTTGTTATCCGTAAATTTAAAAATACAAGGTGCAGGCACAGTTTTCTGTAAAAGTTCGTTAATCAAATAAGATTTTTTTATATTTGCAATTTCTATTTCAAAAAACATAATAACCTGATAATTATATTTTTCGTTTATTAAAGACGGTATTTGTTCACCGTAAATTTGATATTTTAATATACCTTGCTTTATAAGCTTTTTTAGTTCTGTTTTTTCCGTTCTTGATAAAGTTTTATTTATAAAGTCGGTATTTTTAAAAAGTTTGTTTATAAAATATTTTTTATCTGTATTAAACATTTTATCTTACCGCCAAAAAACTTATTAGTTCAAAATCGTCTTGAGTTTGTTCTTCAAAAGGATTTTGATAACCGCCAAAAGAAAAAATAGTTTGTTTTGTGTTTATATTTTGAGTTTGTTGTATGCTGTCTATGGCTTTTGTAAGTAATGTTGAATAAAAGCTCATATCTTTTACATTTTTTGTTTTTTTATAAAATTCTTTAAATAAAGATTTATTTATTTCGGAATTGTTATAACATAACAATCTCAAATCTTTTAACAATTCTCTTGTTTGATTACAACCTTTTATTATTGTTTTAGCATCTGAAATATATATTAAATAATACGGATATATTGAACTTTCATTTTTAGGTTTTTGTTCATTGTTTTTATGTTTAAAACAAAATATTGCTCCTTTTGAACTCCCGCTTACTACCGAATATATTCCGTGCGGTGTTTTTTCAATTTCTTTATTTTGTTTTAAATATCCGGAAAGTTCAAAAAGGTAATCGTTAAGGTTTAAATCCGTTAAGGAAATATTATCTCTTGCTTCATCTATATCTATAACTTCTTCTTTTAACTTTTCCAACTGTTTTTTTCTAAATGAAATATCGTTCAATTCTTCTTCCAAAATATTTTCTTCACCGGTAGAAGCAATATTTGCAACCTGCATTTTACTTTTAACTCTGTTTTCAAGGTTTAAATATTCGTTTAATTCCATATCGGGAAAAAAGTTAATCATTTTTATTTGTTGATTTGTGCTACCGATTCTGTCTATTCTGCCAAATCTCTGGATTAAAATTACGGGGTTCCATTGAATATCAAAGTTCACAACACAATCACAATCTTGCAAATTTTGTCCTTCGGAAATACAATCTGTTCCTATTAAAACATCAATTTCTTCACTGCTATCTAACACTTTCTTTAACTTTGATTTTGGCGAAAATCTTGCCAACACTCTGTTAAATTCTAATTTTGTGTTATCCGGATTTTTATTACATTTAGGATTTTGTGAACCTGTTACAACGGCAACGGAAATATTTTCTTTTAATAAATCACTACTTATTTTTTCATATAAATAGTTTGCGGTATCTGCAAAAGCAGTAAATATTAACACTTTCTTGTTTCCGTCGTTATAAGGTGTATTTTTTATCTTTCCCAATAAAATCTTTTTCAAAGTTTTTAGTTTGTTATCTCTGTTTTGTTTAAGCAGTTGTTCCGTTTCGTTATAAATTTGTTCTATTATTTCTTTGTCAAATTTTAAGTCTGCTAAATATTCTTCTTTTTTCAAATGTTTTACTTCTATTTCGTACTTGTAATCCAAAACATCATTATTTTCCGTTTCTGTATCGTTAGTATTTTGTATTGATAAATTTTTATTTAACAATTCAATAAAATTATTTATTTTTTCTAACAACCTGTAAATTGTTTGAGAAAAAGCATATACGGAACTGTCTAACCTTTTAAACAAATTAAAACGATGCATTTTGGCGGTAAGCATTTCTCTATCTTCATGAAAGAAAACATCTCTTCCGTTAATTGTAGTTTTAAATTTGTTTCTGTAATAATTATAAAATTCCGGTTTTATATATTTCATAGGTTGATATACGGACAAAATTAAATCTTCAAGTTTTAAATTTGTTTCTTTAAATTGAAGTAAAGTTTTTTTTGTGTCTATGTGCGGTGTGTATGTATCGGGTTTAAGTTTTTTAGGAAAACTGCCAAAACTTTGTGTTCCGTAAGAAGTTGTAATATGTTTTCTGCTCCTTGCTATTGTTACCATTTCCAACAATTTATAAAAGTCGGCAGGCAACATATCGTATAAATGTTCTTTTTTTCTGTTATTATCTTGAGCCCATTTATTTAACTCTGTTGACGAATTTCTTATTAAATTAGCAACACTTTCTATTCCTTCATTTTGAAAAGCATCATCGTTATCCGTTGTAATAATGCTTATTTGATTTCTTAAATCTATAAGAGAATTATTTACCGGTGTTGCAGAAAGCAACAAAACTTTTGTATTTCTGTTTGCTTTAATAACATCGTTCATTAACCGTTTGTATCTTGTAATACCTTCCTGTTTTTCTATTCTGTTACGAAAATTATGACTTTCATCTATAACAAGTAAATCGTATTTCCCCCAATCAAACCTTGATAAATCGTAACCGCTTTTAGATTCGCCTTTATACCTTGATAAATCCGTATGAAACATTATTTTATAGTTGAAAGTTTCTTCAAGAAAACTGTCTTTATATGCTCCTTTAAATGAATTCCAATTATCGTATAGTTTTGCAGGTGTTAATACCAAAACATTATCTTGTCTTAATTCAAAATATTTTATTATGGCAAGAGCTTCAAATGTTTTACCTAAACCGACACTGTCGGCAATAATACAACCGTTATATTTATGTATTTTTTGTATTGCGGAAAGAACTGCATCCTTTTGAAAAGGATATAACATTTGCCATATTTTAGTTTGCTTAAAATTAACATTATCTTTTTCAAATTTTTCTATACCGTAATCCAATTGTTGCCTAAATAAATCGTTTAAAGTGTAATAATAAACAAATTCTGCAGAATGTTCTTTATAAACATATTCTAAACTTTTTAAAATTTCATCTTTGCAATCAACAGTGTATTGTGTATTGTTCCATATATTTGAAAAAACATTTTGAGCAGTTTCTATTTGTTTTTTGTCCATATCGGCTTTTATAACAGAATCAAAATTTACATAATTTATTTTGCTTTGTTTATTTGATAATTCCAATGAAGATGAACCCTGTAACATATAGTCGTTATCTACAAGTAAAACATTTCCGTTAATTTGGCAATTACCCGTTGTTTTTTTTATATTTACATGTTGTTTTATAAAGTCAGACATTGATTTTGCTTTATCAAAATGGGTTAATTTATTTTTTTCTACAATATCATAAGCATTAAACAATGTTTCATTAATATCTATTTCAAATTCTCTTACAATTTCATGATTTTTAGGTATAAAGTTTATATTTCGCATGATAAAATTTATTTCTTTTATGTTTGCCAAATTTTGTTGAAGCAAAGAAAATACCGAAAGTGTAAGTTTATCGTTGACAATATTAACCACACAGTTATGCCTTACGGAAATTATTTTGTTAAATTCTTCAATTAAATTTTGTGTTTGAAATGCCATTTTTATTCTTTTTTTTGGAATTTTGAAAGGATTGTTTTTGTGGATTTTTAGGCAAAATTAAAACGGCTGAATTATTCCATGTGGTTCTAAAGACACAAAATAAACAGCCGTAGCTCTTTGCCCCAAAGGGCAAAGAACACTCGGAATAAAAGGTTAAGGTAATTAGTCTTAATCCTTTATTCCTATACGGTCTGTTTTTGGTTTAGAAACACTTTTGCAAATAACAAAAGTCTATCCTTTCGGATTCCAAAAACTTTCAATATTAAGTTATATAACCACAGCTGATTCGCTTATAAGCTGAGCAACTGATAGTTTGAACAACGAACTACTTTTTATTAAAATTTTCTCCTTTTTTATAGCAATTTCGTAAACAGGTTTTACCAAATATTTTTTTTAATACCCATATTATAAATTTTTTTAAATAAATTATAAATTTAATATATTTTTAGTGTTTATCAGAAACATTTTCTGCTAATTCTATATATTCTTTTAATTTTTTTTGTAATAATTTTTTATCAATCAATTTAAGATTATATTCCGAAACCATAGTAGGAGACAAACTGCGACTAAGTGCAAATTCAACAACTTCATCATCTTTGCTTGCACACAAAATAATTCCTACACTTGGATTTTCATTTTCTTTTTTTACTTCTCTATCAAGAGCTTCAAGATAAAGATTCATTTTACCAATATATTCCGGTTTAAATTCTCCGATTTTTAATTCAAAAGCTACAAGACAAGAAAGCCCCCTATGGTAAAACAATAAATCAATATAATAATCATGTTTACCTACCTGAACACGATACTCTTCTCCTACAAATGTAAAATTTTTACCAATTTCAAGAATAAAATTTTTAAGATTTTTTATAATTGATTTTTGTAAATCATATTCTGAAATTGTTTCCGGAACATCCAGAAAATCAAGAACATAATTATCAAGAAAAATATTACCTGTTGCCTTTTTTGTTTTTTCAATAGCAGGTGATAAAGATTTTTTTGATAACATATACCTTTCATAATATCCGCTATCAATTTGCCTTTCTAATTCTCTTTTTGAAAGATGCTCATTAATACACATATTCATATAAAATATTCGTTCTTCCATTGTTTTACAAGAAGACATTATTTTTAAGTGATTAGACCAACTTAATTGTGTCACCAGTGGAGACACAATTAAATTATCTTTGTAAAGTTCATAAAACTGTTTCATTCTATAAAGTCCCCGGCGATTAAACCCTTTTAAATCCGGATATTTTTCTGCAAAAAAATCAGCCATTTTTTGTATAAAAGCATCACCATATTTTGTATCTGTTGATTGTTCGCTTATATATTTACCTATTCTTTTATACATCAAAATTAATTCTTCATTTATTTTACGATATGTTCTGTTTCTTGCTATTTCTATAATATCAACAATTTTTTTAAAGTGTTTATCGTAAGAAATTATCATAATATAAAGCCTTTTAGTTTTAAATAATGAAAATTTGTTAATTTTTGCACCACTGTCGCCACTTTACCGGAATATTTTTTTATTTACATATATAAATTCCAAAAACTTTGCGAATACTGAATAAATTACGGTGTTAAAGATTTTTAGAAAATTTTTGTTATAACAAGAAAAAATTTTGAAGAAATAGTGGCTTTCTATTTCAAAAAATTTTGCCGAAGTTATAGCGAAAATTCATAAAAAGTTCTAATGCTGTAATTTATTCAGCATTCGCATATATTAAGTTTAAAAAACTACTATCAATACTAAGCTAAAAGTAATTTTTTACATTCTATTAAAATTTAACAATCTTTTTCAATATGTTGTATTGGTTAACAGTAAATTTCAATTGTTTAGCGGTTTAGCCGTTAATTTATTTAACCAATCATCTATTTCTTTGTATGATGTTTTAAGTTTGTTTCTGTCATTTTCTTGAGAGCCGAACACTAAATCAAGTTCCCCTTTAATATTGGATTTTGATAATAATGTCTTGTAATCTTCAAACGAATGCCCCAACCCCCCTGCATTTGCCGAGGCAACTATCACATCTTTATCGGATAGGTCATATTCTTTTAAAAATTTTTTCATAACCGGAGATATTCCATACCACCATACACAAGTTATTAAAACAATTTTCTTATATTTTTTTAAGTTTATTTTTACCGGCTTTATTTCAACATCTTTTTTTATATCATTATTTTGCCATTCTTTTACAACTGTATCATAATCGGTAGAGAAAGGAATTTTCGGTTCCAATTCCAATATGTCTGCAGTTAACTTTTTCTTTGCATATTCTGCAATTGTTTTAGAATTTCCTGTATATGAATAATATATTATCAATGTATCATTTCTTTTTCCTTGTGTTTTTTGTTCTGCTAAAGAGTATCCTGCCACACAAAATATCATAACCGCCGATAAAATTAAATTGTAAATAAATTTTATTTTCATTGTTGTTTCTCCCGAAAAATTTATTTTTCAAAAATAGCTTCTATTGTTGATTTTCCTAACACCTGTTCTATATCATTTGAATTTTTTATATATCCTATTTTTGTGTAACCGTAAGAGGTTGTAAAACTTTTATAGAATATTACAAGGCAATTGTTACCGAAAAGCATAACATCACCTTTTTTAATATATCTTACCGATTTTGAATCTGTAGGAAGCACAAAATCCAAATAACAATATTTTTCGTTATTGTTTAAATCCGACATTTCCAATGTTATCGGGAGCTTTTGAGTTAAAGATTTTACCGTTTTATTATCTTCAAGAACAACTGTAAAATTTTTGTTATTAACTTTAATATTCATATAATTTTGTTGAGTAAAACCTACTTCCAAAAAAACTCCCGTAAACAATATGATTAAAATAAAAACTATAATCTTTTTCATTATTTAATTTATTTTAAATATGTTTTGAAAAATTGTTCTATTTTATCAAAAGGAATTACATCCGCATTATCGTACAAATCTACATGGCTTGCACCCGGAATAATCATAATTTCTTTGTTATCTTTATATTTACTGCCTTCACCTTGAACCATATCTATATAAGCATCTTTGCTGAAATAGCAGGAATGTGCCTTTTCACCGTGTATCATTAACACTGCACTTCTTATTTCTTTAGTGAAAGTAAGTTCCGGAGTATTAATAAACGAAAGTGCGGATGTT
>ONUQ01000180.1 GCA_900321055.1 uncultured Elusimicrobia bacterium | reverse complement strand
ATAAGTTTTTTTGCATTTTCTAATGCTAATTTCGGATTATCTTCATAAGATTTATATGGCATATCGGCAACAACTACAACTTTTTCTTTATCTGTCCCTCTAACTACTGCCGATGTATGATGTATCATATCTGCCATAGTTACCGATAATGTATTTTCATAACCTAACTTTGTCATACCTACGGAATCGCCAACAAGAAGCATATCCGTATTTGATTTTGACAATATTTTTGCCATAGTAGCATCATAACAAGTTACCATAACAATTTTTTCTTTATTTTTTTTCATCTGCAAAACTTTTTCTAACATTTCATTGTTCCTATAAAGTTTTATTAACTATGTATTTAATAACCGTAATTTTATTTATTTCTATTCATATTTTTCTTAATATAATTTAAAAAAAAGACATCCCCCGATTTCCCGAGACTGATGTCTATAATATAAAATTAAAACAACACTGTTTAACTAACTTTAACATCTACAAAAGTTACTACTCCTTGGCAAGATAAATATATCTTTCCCTCACCAACTTGTTTTGCAATAAAATCAACCGTTTTGGAAGTAGAGGAAACAAATTCTACCAATCCTGCAGGAGATACAGACCACTTAACAGGCTCACCTACTTCTTCTTTTGTACTATCCCTTACAATAGCCTTTAATTGTTTTGCATCACCTATATTACAAGAAATAGCAACCGGCGGATCTATTTGCAAAATCATTGTGTTACTTGTTAACTTGTTTCTCTTATCGCATCCGCAAAAGAAAGACATTACACAAATAAATAATGATAAAAATAAAATTTTTTTATAATTCATACAATCTTTTTCACCTAAATAGAAAACTTAGTTTTATAACTTAACATAAATCCGTCTTTTCCGTAAGCATAAAAATTAAATTTTTTATATCCGTATTTTTCTATATTTTTATTTGCAAAAATATAAGCATCAACAACAGCATACAGCCAACTGGCAACTGCAACACAACCTAATATTCTGGATGTATTTAAACTTTTTTCATAATCATCATAATAAGAAGAATCTTTGGCTCCTAATTTCTTGTATTTATCATAATCACTTTCCGATTTATTTAAATAATAAAATGCTCCAAACACAGAAACAGCAAAAACACCGAACACAATCCATCCTTTTGTTTTCTGTTCATTCCAACCTTGCCCCCAACCCGGAATCAAAGCAGAACGAATAAGTGCATTTGTCGGAGTATATTCCGAAAAATCACAAGTAAATGCACCTGCATTTGCAGAACTTAATAAAATTACAGAAATAATAACAACAATAAACTTTTTAATCATATTAATCTTTTGTAAGCCTTATATTATCTAAATAAACTGTTCCACCATTGGTTATACCACTAAAATCACCTATTTTTAAAGCCATAGCAATACAATACTCTAAATTTGTCATCTGAGAAACTTTTTCTTCAGGAAGTTCAATTGTAATTTCTTTCCAATAAGGAGTAATATCTGTATTTCTTGCCTGATACTTAACCCATGGAGTATCCGGTACATCCTTATTAGGGATAGATAGTTCAAAAACACAATTTTCGTATAAATCCCCTCTCAAATAAAATTTCAAATATCTGTATCCGCTAACTGATATATCTATTGTTTCACCAAGTTTTATTCTGGATTGCATTCCAAAACTGATAAATGTCTTTCTCGGAACACTTACATCCTGAGAATTTCCTTTCCAATAAAACATTATACAGCTTATTCCTGACTGAGGAAAATCAGTACATGAAAAATTTAGTTTTACATGATCCCAAGTATCACAATACGGATTTGGAGAACCGTCAGGATAATCTTTAAATATATATGGTTCCAATGTACCTTTTGTGTTCCATTGGTCATCATACAAATACCAAGGATTCGGCCAATTTCCGATAGGATCATGGGGATTCAATAATGAATTTATAGGATATTTATCACATGAAAGTAACAATATCATACAGATAAAACAACAAGATAATAATTTAATAAACACTTTATTCATAACTTTATAAAAAACAGATATTAATTTCTAATGAAACCAATTTTTTATTACAAAAAAAAATAAAACAAAAATTTTAATAACCTTCAATTTACTACATAATAATTATACTAATAATTTTTACAACTAATTCTTTTCTACTTATATTAATTAAATAACACTAACAAAAATAAGATAACGACTTTATACTACAAACAAACATCTTAACTTTAATTTGTTGAGGCAGAATTAAGAAACAAGAATTCTACCCCAACAAAAAATCTAACAGATTATTTAAAAACGATATTATCTAAATAGAATACACATCCTTTTTCATTATCTTTTGCAGACAATGCGAAACAAAAACCACCTATAATATGGCTTAAATCTTTACCTTTCAAATCTATAGTATATTCTTTCCAGTCTTTTGTAAGAACAACAGATTCAATTGCTACTGAATCAGAATCAGGATATTCACCGCTAATACCACCAACTTTAAATTCAGCAATAGTCTCGCCACCTTTTGCACCTTTAGCCCAGAATGTCAATTTTTTTGCACCTGTCAAATCAAATCCGCCGGCTTTATCTCCCCAATTGTTTGCCGGATTTTGCCAAAATATACCTGCCCATCCTTGACCTTGTGTTTTTTCTGCACTATATGTTACTTTTATGCAAGTATTTCCTACCTTTGGCTTTTCTGAACATTTTAGATCACATTTTAAATCGGCGGTATCACCCATATAACCCGATGGTACAAAATGATTATCTTTTGAACCATTTTGAAAATAAACTACAAAATCCTTAAAAGCTGAAGAATCTTTTTTCCCTTCTCTTGCCGACTTTGGTGCTGCAAAAGAAGCTCCTGCCGATACTACTATCAAACCTAATACCAACAAACTTACTAACTTTTTCATAACGAAACCCTCCATATCTATTTTAACAACATTTATTTTTTCTTATTACGGTTATTATTCTTATTACTCTTCTTACTCTTATTACTCTTCTTACTACTATTCTTATTACTATTATCGTTAATATTATTACTATTATTATTACTATTATTAATATTAATATTAATATTAATATTACTATTACTGTTGCTATTGCTATTGCTATTGCTATTGCTATTGCTATTGCTATTGCTGTTGCTGTTGCTACTGCTATTATTATGATGATGGTCATCCTGTGTAGCAATAATTTCAACTCTTCTGTTTAATGCTCTACCGGATTTAGTTTCATTAGTTGCAACAGGAACACTTTCTCCATAACCTACAACTGAAATTTTATCTTTATCTACTCCTAATTTTACTAAATATTCAGCAACAGCTTCTGCTCTTCTTTCAGACAAATTCAAATTGTATTCATCTGTTCCTACATCATCCGTATGTCCTTCTATGCTTAAGAATTTATATTCATAAGCATCTAATATTCTTATAGTTTCTTTAAGTTTCTTTTCTGCACTTTCTTTTATTTTTACTTTATCAAAATCAAAAAGAACCTCGCAATTGAAAGAGAATTTTATACCCTTATCTATGTTCTCTACTGCTACCTGTGCTTTGGGTGTTATCAAACTTACCTTACAAACTTCTGATTTTGCCATATTACCAAATGTATCACTAACTGTCAACTCTATATAATAAGTTCCATCTGTTACATATTTGTTTTCAAAACTCTTTCCATCCCATTTTATAGACTGAGGACAATCACCAAACCCATCAAAAGACTTAACTATCTTAGATTTATCATCAACTATAGTTACTCTCCAGCTTGCTATACCGCTTTCATCGTAAGCTATCGGATAAATGTCCAATCTTTGTCCGTTAGAATGTATTATTATATCAGATTCTAAAGCTAAAGAACAAGATGGAGGTATTATATCGCCTTTCACTCTAGGCTTACTTCCTAACTTAAATAAACTATCAAATATAAGTCTGACATAAGTTCTTATTTCATCAAAAGATCCTAACTCATTTCTTGAGGATTTACCTTCTTTTTCTATTTCTTTCAATATATTTAAATCTGTTTTTCTTCCACCAACATAATCTACTCCGATAATTAAGGATTTTGAAAAATTCCTAGAAACCTGTGCATAATACACATCATCATAAGTAGAACCAAAAGCTCTATGCCAATCATTAGGACCCCAAGTATTCTTTCCATAACCAAACTTAATTTTATACGGACCGGTATGAAAAGCTAAATTTGTCTTAAAATAACCTGTTATTTCTTTTAAGAAAGCTTCTTTCTGCAGTGTATATGCCACTGATAATGTTGACGGTTCTTCTCCGACTTCAAAATCATAAATAAATTCATACTCATCAAGAAGAAACATTCTTGTTAAAAACTTAAAAGAGCCCAAATATCTTTTTGAAGGCATAGCACCACATATTGTAGAACCCGGATAATTTTCCCAAACTATTTCACCCTTTTCGTTTCTATATACCTGTTTATCCGTTCCACCTAAATATCTGGTTAACTTAAACTGTGTAGCAAAAGAAAAAACTGCATCTTTTTTTGAATTTATATTCCATGCTTCCAGTGTATTCGGTTCATATTTATAAAACCATGTACTGGGTGTAGGATCATAAGTAAATGTAAGAGCAAATTCATCCGTATCCCTATTATCAAATCCTGTTTGAGGATTTCTCCACCATACCCAAAAAGGTTGAGATTCTCCTCTGGTAGAAACTAAATCTACTCCATACTCATTACCTCTTGCAGGAATTGCCTGTAAGAGAGGTTTCCTTCTCATATAAGAAAGATGTCCCGTGATAGTATTTGTTATTGATTGTTGTGCCGATAAATCTAACTGTTGCTTATTTCCTGCAACAAGTCCTTCATACAAATATTTTGCCGTAACAACATCAACAAAAAAAGTCTTCGGTACAGATAATTTTACGGCACCACCGAAAGCATCAGAGAAAGTTGTTTTATCCTGTTTGATAATCAAGTCAGTTCCTTGTGTACCTTCACCTATTGGTACATGAGAATCAACATAATCATAAGACCTGTTCAATCTAAAAGGTCTATACTTTCCACCAACTTCCAATGTACTGCTACCCAACTTAAAATCCGTACTAACTTCAGCTGTTCTCATTCTTTCACTTTTCTCACCGTAAGGAATAACATGGTCTACATAAAAGAAATTTACATTACTGCCAAAAATATTTCTATATTTTACATAAAAACCTTCCTTATAGTCAGTTATCGGTTCACCGTATTGCAACTCAAGATTTCCGAAATTTCCTTCCATATTTAATTGATACCATTCAGGTACTTTTCTTCCGGTTACCATAAGTACATTATACGGATCTGTTTCTGCCTGATAAATGTTAAACAAATCACCTTCATATCCCCAATTATAATGAAACTGATTTCTATTGTATTGTAATCTTGCCCAATCGTTATGAACTTCTATCTTTGCAGTATTCCAAGAAAACTGAGGAAAAATTTGACCTTCATCAAACATTCTATGAGGATGATTTACCGTAGCCCAATATCTGGAAGCATAATCCCCGATAAAACTCAAACCGAATTGTGCACTTGCCCAACTTGTAGGTTTAAAAGCTACATCTAAAAATAAAGTTTGACCCCAACGATCTTTCCAAGGTTGATTTTTTAGTGACTTATCTGAGGAATTATATCTGAAATAATTGCTTAATTCGTTAGGAGCCGTATACCAACCGTCACCTTTTTTGTTAAAAATACCTTCAAGTAAAAGTTCTAACCTAACGGCCATATCACGAACATTTAACTTTTCTGCATCAACAAACCCCGGAGTTGGTCTAAAATCACCTCTGGGTTCAACTGCAGAACCGTCTGCAAATGCAAATGTTTGCATTCCTAACAAAAAAGCAGTAACAAAGAAATACTTTTTTAAACTCATAATT
>ONUQ01000066.1 GCA_900321055.1 uncultured Elusimicrobia bacterium | reverse complement strand
ATACGGCAGATGTTAATTTTGAATTAATTTTCGTAGATAATGGTTCAACAAAAGATGATACAAAATTATATTTGGAATCTTTGAAGAAAGAATATAAAAATATAAAAACAATATATAATGAAAAGAATTTAGGTTTTGCTTGTGCTAATAATCAGGGAATAGAAATATCAGAAGGAGAATATGTTTTATTGTTAAATAACGATGTTATATTAACTGATGGTTGGTTATCCAGAATGTTAAATATTGCAGAAAGTGATTCCGATATCGGTGTAGTTGCTCCTTGTACAAATCATGCTTCGGGAAGACAAGTTGTTACTTTTGCCGGAACAGAAGATAACGATGACGAAATTCAAAAATTTGCCAAAAGTATATTGTTGAAAAATGCGGGAAAACGGATTTCCGTTAGTAGGGTTATAGGTTTTTGTATGCTTATAAAAAGGGAAGTTTTATTTAGAGTTGGGGTGTTGGATGAAATGTTTGGTCCCGGCGGATATGAAGATTATGATTACTGTATGAGAGTGAAACAGGAAGGATATAATATTGTTATAGCTATGGATACTTTTATCTTTCATATAGGAGGAAAAGGCTATTCCTCTAACAATTTGGATTATACTCAGTTGAGAAGCAAAAATATAGAATTATTGATAGATAAGTGGAATAAGAATATACTGGAAGCTATGGAAAAACTTCCGGATGGAATGTGATTTAAAAATGGAATCTAATCAATTTTCTTCTTCAAAAATACTAAAACATATAGATAGAATTTATGAATGGCAAAAAGATGGTTTTTCCAGACCTGTTACTTATGAATTAGATATGACAAATGTATGTAATTCAAAATGCCATTTCTGTTTTGGTTTTTACGATCAACAAAATAATCAGGTTAGTTTAACTTTCCAAGATGCAAAAAGTATTTTAGAACAAATAAAAACTTTTGGCGGTAAAGCCGTTACCTTTACAGGCGGAGGAGATCCTCTCTGTAATGACAATACAATTGAAGCAGTGAAGTATGCTAAGAAATTAGGTTTAGATATAGGTTTTATAACTAACGGTATTCTTTTAAATGAAAATAGCATCAAAGATATTGTATCAGATTGTACTTGGATTAGAATCAGTTTAGATGCTGCAAGTAAAGAAGTTTATTTAAAAACTCATTGTATGAATTCAAATATATTTGATAATGTACTTTCAAATATAAAATTAATAGTTAACGAAAAGAAAAAACAAAAAAGTGATATAACTGTAGGTGTTGGATTTTTAACTTATGATAGAACTGTTGATGAAATAGTTGATTTTGCAAAATTGGCTTCAACTTTAGGAGTTGAATATGCTCAATACAGACCATTATTAAAAAGATATATTGAAAAAGAATTTAACATAAAAAACCAGGATGTTATTATTGAAAAAATAAAAGAAGCCGCAAAATATTCAAATAAAAACTTTTCTGTTGTTAATTCAATGCATAAATACGAAATTATTGCATCAAAAAATTATAATAGACAGTATGATATTTGTTATGGACATAATTTTGCAACTGTAATAGCAGCTGATAAAAAAATGTATCTGTGTTGTCATATGAGAGGTTTACAAAAATATTGTATAGGGGATTTATCTAAAAATACTTTAGAAGAAATTTGGCATTCAAAACAAAGAGAACAAGTTTATAAAAATATAGATTTTAAAGATTGTCCGTTACTTTGCAGATGTGATAGCTTTAATACAATTTTATTTAATATAAGTAAACCTATAAATCATGTAAATTTTCTTTAAAGTTATGCAATTGGAAAATGGAAAAATAAAATTTAATAATATACTAAACAAATTTGAATATGTTAACGGGAAAAAATTTTTAAAATCAGTTCCTACTACTATAGGTATAGGGACTCATTTTTTTTGTAATGCAAAATGTGTGTTTTGTTTAGGAGGCAACTATCCTTATTTTACGATTAACAGATACGAAACATTTTTTGAAGAAAAATTATCGGATATTTTATGTAAAACTTCATGTGTTGATTTTCACGGATACGGCGAACTTCTATTGATGTCAAAAATAAACGAGTTTCTTGCATATTTGGATAAAAAACTGCCAAATCAAATAAAAACTTTTTTTACAAACGGTGTTGCTTTAAAAAATATAAAATTTCCAACAAATAGTTTATATAATGTAATAGTATCATTGCATGCTTCAAACAAACAACTGCATAAACAAATTGTCGGTATAGATAATTTTGATGATATAATTTTAAGCATAAAAAAATTAAAACAACGGAAAAATATTAAATTTATATAGTGTTTTGACAAATTTAAATTTAAGTGATATGGAAAATTTTTTGTTGCTGGCAGATAAATTAAAAATAAAAAATGTTATATTCAGATACTTAACAATTTTCGAATATAAACATTTTGATTTGTCTGTTTTTTTTAATAAAAAACTTGTCAATTCCAACTTTAAAAAAGTTCTTGATTTATCTAAAAATTTAGGAATACATGTTAACTTGCCATGTTCCTTTAAAAAATATAATTCTCTCTTACAACCTTGTTGTTCTCCATGGGATTATTTTTATGTTGAAAATCAGGGAAATGTAAATAAATGTATTTTTGCCGATACTCATATCGGAAATTTGAATAAAAGTTCGTTTGACAAAATTTGGAATAATAAAAAATATCAAATGTTAAGAGAAAACTTGTTTTTAAATACACCTGATGATGTGTGTAAAAAATGTATAAATTATAATAAAAATAATGTTAATAAATTATCATCTCATATTACATTTAGACCTCAAACTTATAATAAAATGCTAAAATACATAATTGATAATAAAGAAAAATATAAATTGAAATTAGAAGAGATTATGTAATGAAAAAAATTTTAATAATATCACCTTATTTTCCGTTTCCCACAAGAGACGGGGGAAAGGTAAGACTTTATAATTTAATAAAACATTTATCCTATACAAACAAAGTTTATTTGTTGGCTTATATAGAGCCTGATACAAACAAAAATTGTATTGAGCTTGCAAAAGAATTTTGTATGGATGTTTTTCCTGTTTTAAGAGAAGAAGATAAAAGAATAATAGCAGAAGATATACCCAGAAGTGTAAGTTTTTTCTATACACAAAAGATGATAGATGAACTTAAAAAAGTTTTAGAAAAAGTAAAACCGGATGTTGTTCAATTAGATTTTTTGATTATGACTCAATATGTTAAACATATAAAAAATATTCCCGTATTTTATACCGAACATGATATGAGTGTATTAGATTTTAATCAGTCCTTTCATGATAGGGATTTGAATGATACGGATAGATTTTTTGAATGGAAAAAACTTATTAGTTATGAGAAACATATTTTAGATTTTTTTTCTTCTGTGTTTGTTCTTACGGATAGAGATAAATCATTAATAGAAAATTTAAACACAAATATTAAAGCCACAATAATACCCACGGGAGTAGATACGGAGTTTTATAAACCTAATGTATATTCTAATGAAAAGAAAAATTTGGTTTTTGTCGGACATTACAGACATTTCCCGAATGCAGATGCCATAATTTATTTTGTTCAAAATATTTATCCGAAAATAGTTGAAAAAATTTCAAATATTAAATTATATATAGTTGGTTCAGCAGTTACTAAACAGGTTGAAGATTTACAAAATGAAAACATTATAATTACAGGTGAAGTTGAAGATATTAGAGAATATTTAAGACAACCGAATATTTTTGTGGCACCTGTAAGATTAGGTGGTGGAATAAAAGGTAAAGTGCTGGAAGCTA
Source organism: uncultured Elusimicrobia bacterium (assembly GCA_900321055.1). GTDB lineage: Bacteria > Elusimicrobiota > Endomicrobiia > Endomicrobiales > Endomicrobiaceae > Ruminimicrobiellum > Ruminimicrobiellum tauri. The sequence goes on along the minus strand of ONUQ01000066.1, from coordinate 521 downwards.
TGGCTATGGGTGTTCCTGTTGTTGCAACAAAAGAAGCTGTAAGCGGAATAGATTATGCAAATAACAAATTTGCTTTAGTTAGCGATGATGTTGATGTTTTTGCAAAAAATGTTGTTGATTTAGTTAACAACGATAGTTTATATAAAGAATTATCTGATAATTCAAGGAAAATAGTAGAACACTATTATAATTGGACAAATATTGCAAAAAAACTAAATAATTTTTATTCCGACAAATTAAGTAAAATATAAAAACTTTAGCATGGGGTATTTGTTAAAATCTTAAAAAATATAAAACAGAATTTATATTGTTGAATTACCTTATATGTAAATTTTATATTGGTATAATGTGGCGAAGATGGTGAGAGGTTGCGGTATATATGCTTGACTTTTTTTACTTAAAATAATAAAATTAACAATATTGTTATTTTTATGTTTTTATGGCAACGTAGCTCAGGGGTAGAGCAGAGGACTCATAAGCCTTTGGTCGGTGGTTCAATTCCACCCGTTGCCAGTTTTTTT
>ONUQ01000173.1 GCA_900321055.1 uncultured Elusimicrobia bacterium | reverse complement strand
TAATGTTTTTCTTCCTTATATAAAATTAAAAAATATTTCTTATGAATAATATAATACCATTTATAATTGTACAACTTCAATATTTTGCATTAATCATTACTTCTGCATTCGTAATAAATGTTGATTTATGTTTTAATGTTTTATATATTATTAGAATAATTAAATTATGGGGGAATATATGAATGATGATATAAAAGATATTGCCATGAGAATTAGAGATTTAAGGGATATAGTAAATATTTCTCTTGAAAGTTTAGCAAAGGAATTAAATATAGATGTTAATACTTATGAAGAATATGAATCGGGGAAAGTAGATATTCCTATAGGAATTATAAAGAAAATCGCAGAAAAATTTAAAGTTGAATTTATAACATTAATTACGGGGCAAGAACCTCATTTAAACAGATACAGTGTGGTAAGAAAGGGAAAAGGTGTTGCCGTAGAAAGAAGAAAAGAGTATGACTATCAGGATATAGCTTACGGGTTTACAAACAAAAAAGCACAGATTTTTTTGGTTACGGCAAAAGACAGAACAAACGAAAAAGATCTTATTCCTTATTCACATGACGGACATGAATTTGATTTTGTATTGGAAGGAACTTTAAAAGTATACTTAGACGGAAAAGATGTCGTCTTGGAAGAAGGAGACAGTTTATATTTTGATTCTAATTGTAAACATTATATGACGGCAGTTGGCGGAAAACATACAAAATTTATAGCAGTAGTATTTTAAACTTTGCAGAGCAGTTTTTTGAGGTGAATGGATAAAGAAGGATAAAAATAAAAAAATAGTTGTGTCTTTTAGTGCTTTATGTTCAAGACGGCAGTTAAGTTTTTTTAGTGTATCAGTACTTCTATACATCCGTACATCACAAAATACAGAGTGTTTCTTTAAGGAGCTTGGAAATGATATTAGATAAATATGCAAGACGAGATTTTACATCTTACGAAGATTTTTTTGAAAACTTTAAAATAAATGTACCGGAAAATTTTAATTTCGGTTTTGATGTGGTTGATGCTACGGCAGATGAAGAACCGAATAAAAAATGTTTGGTTTGGTGCAACGAACATGGAGAAAGTAAAACTTTTACTTTCTCGGATATGAAAAAAGAAACAAATAAAGCCGTAAACTTTTTTAAATCTTTGGGAGTAAAAAAAGGCGATTTTGTGATGCTCATTTTAAAAAGAAGATTTGAATATTGGATAAGTTTGGTTGCTTTACATAAGTTAGGTGCCGTAGCAATACCGGCAACTCATTTGTTGAAAGAAAAAGATATTTCATATAGAGTAAATGCTGCAGATGTTAAAATGATAATTGCGGTAGAATTTTCTGATTTGTTAGAAAGAATAGATAATTGTCAAAAAGATTGTCCTACATTAAAATATAAAGTTTGTGTTGCAGGTAAAAGAGAAGGATGGTATAATTTTACCGACGAAGTTGCAAAACAGTCTGATGTGTTTGAAAGACCTTCCGGAGCAGATGCAATGCATAATGATGATAAAATGTTAATATATTTTACATCCGGAACAACAAGTTTACCTAAAATGGCATTACACGATTTTACTTATCCGTTAGGGCATATTTTAACAGCAAAGTTTTGGCAAAATGTAGAAGAAAACGGTTGCCATTTAACACTTGCGGATACCGGTTGGGCAAAAGCAGCTTGGGGGAAAATTTACGGTCAGTGGATTTCGGGATGTGCTGTTTTTGTGTATGATTTTGATAAATTTCATCCTACTGATGTATTAGATATAATATCAAAACATAATATTACTTCTTTTTGCGGACCGGCAACGGTTTACAGATTCTTAATTAAAGAAGATTTATCTAAATATGATTTTTCAAAATTAAAGTACTGTTGTGTGGCGGGTGAAGCTTTAAATCCTGAAGTATTTAATAAGTGGGAAAAACTTACCGGTCATAAAATTATGGAAGGTTTCGGGCAAAGCGAAGGTCCTGTTTTGGTAGGAAATTTTGTTTGGATAAAACCGAAACCCGGGTCAATGGGAAAACCTTCTCCAACATTCAATATAGATATTGTTGATGATGACGGAACTCCTTGCGAAGTAGGTAAAGAAGGTAATCTTGTTGTTAGAATGCCTGACGGTAAAAAACCTACGGGACTTTTCTGCGGATATTATAAAGAACCTGAAAAAACAAAAGAACTGTGGCATGACAATATGTATTTTACCGGTGATGTTGTTTATAAAGATGAAGACGGATATTTCTGGTTTGTAGGTAGGGCAGATGATGTTATAAAAAGTTCAGGATATAGAATCGGACCTTTTGAAGTTGAAAGTGCTTTGATGGAACACCCTGCCGTTTTGGAATGTGCGATTACCGCTGTTCCCGATCCTGTAAGAGGACAAGTTGTTAAAGCAACAATAGTTTTGGCAAAGGGTTATCATGCAAGCGATGCATTAGTAGTTGAATTACAAAACCATGTGAAAAATGTAACGGCACCTTATAAATATCCGAGAGTAGTTGAATTTGTAGATGAATTACCAAAAACTATTAGCGGGAAAATAAGAAAGGTTGCTATAAGGGAAGCTGACAGTGCCAAACAAAAGGCAAACAAATAATTTGCTTTTTTATGTCGTTAATAGTATTTTGTTTTTTTGTTTGATGAACAATATGGATGAAAGTTTAAATTGTATTACAACCGTGGATTTTGTTAATAAGATTGGTTGAATTAAACTTTCGTAAAAAAATTTGTGTCTGCTGTTTATTGATTAAAATAAACAAAATTTTGTAAAATATAAAGAAATTCTATTATTGAATTTATTTTATTGGGGAGAAACTGTATATGTATAAAAAGAACATTAATGTTGTTCTGAGTTTTGTTTGTTTGTTTATGGCGATGTTTTTTATTTTAGGATGTTCAGGTAGTAGCAGTAGCAGTAGCAGTAATAGCAATGAAACAAACTCTGAAAAAAGTGAAGATGTAGTAAAAGTTTGGCATTGGATGACTGACAGACAAGCAGCTTTTGAAAAGTTAGCAAATGATTATTATGCACAAACAGGAGTAAAAGTTGTGTTTGAAACCTATGCTCCTACCGATGTATACAGAAATAAAATAATCGCAGCAGCAAGCGGAAACATGTTGCCTGATATTTATAGGCCTCTAAGCGATGAAAAAGAATTAAGTTCGTATATTAAAAGCGGATATATTGCAAATCTTACGGAAGAAATGAATGACGGATGGAAAGATGTGTTTTTTGAAAAAGCTTTAATACCGAATTCTTTTGAAGAAAATAATGAATGGAGTGTAGAACCGGGTATTTA
>ONUQ01000171.1 GCA_900321055.1 uncultured Elusimicrobia bacterium | reverse complement strand
TATGATAGGTGTTCTGACATTTCCTAAAGTTTCAAGACCTAATGTTAAAGGTGTAACATCAAGTAAAAGAATATCTTTTACATCACCTGTTAAAACTGCTGCCTGAACTGCCGCACCGTTGGAAACACATTCCATCGGATCAATTCCTCTTTCAACAATTTTACCTACATAGTTTTCTACAAATTTTTGAACTATAGGCATTCTTGTAGGACCGCCTACGAGAATAACTTTTGTTAAATCCGCACTTGTAAGTTTTGCATCACTTATTGCTTGATCTATGGATGCTTTACATCTTTGAACTATAGGATCTACCAAATTTTCAAGTGTAGCTCTTGTAAGTTTCATTGCCAAATGTTTTGGACCTGTAGCATCTGCCGTGATAAACGGTAAATTGATATCTGTTTCAAGAATGTTAGAAAGCTCTATTTTTGCTTTTTCTGCTGCTTCCTGTAATCTTTGAACAGCCATTTTATCGTTTCTTAAATCTATACCGTTTTCTTTCTTAAATGTTTCTGCAATATAATCTATAATAGCTTTATCCATATCGGTACCGCCGAGTTGTGTATCTCCGGATGTAGACAATACTTCAAATGTTCCCTCTGAACCCATTTCCATTATTGTACAATCCAAAGTTCCGCCACCGAGATCAAATACCAATATTTTTTGTTCTTTACCAACTTTATCTATACCGTAAGCAAGTGATGCTGCCGTAGGTTCGTTAACAAGTCTTACAACTTCCAAACCTGCAATTGCACCGGCATCTTTAGTTGCCTGTCTTTGGTGATCGTTAAAGTATGCGGGAACGGTAATAACTGCTTTATCTACGGTTGTTCCCAAATATGCTTCTGCATCTTTTTTTATTTTTTGTAAAATAAAACCTGAAAGTTGTTGCGGAGTAAATTCTTTACCGTTAATTTTGTATTTATAATCTTCTCCCATTTTTCTTTTAAATGCTGAAACCGTTCCTTCAGGATTTGTTACTGCCTGTCTTCTTGCCGGTTCACCAACCAACAATTGACCGTCTTTTGTAAATGCTACATAAGAAGGAAATGCCTTTCCTCCTAAAGTTGTTCCTTCTGCTGAAGGAATAAGTGTTACTTTACCGCCTTCCATAACTGCTGCTGCCGAATTAGATGTTCCTAAATCAATTCCAATAATTTTACTCATTTTTTTGTCCTCCAAATTAATTATTCTTTACTACCTTTGTTTTTATTATTAACTTACATTAATTACTTCTTGCTATATTTATTAGCTGATAAGTTTAAGGTAAAAATTTTTCTTTATATTTTTTTAATGCATTTAATTGTCCGGATAAATTTTCTATATAGTTCCTAATATCAATATAATCCTTTTCTTTAATAAATTTTAGTTTAAAAGATAAAATCATTCTGTTATTTCATAAACCTTTTCAGCAAACCCGATTGAAAACTTCCAAACTTCTAATTTTTCAAAATTATATTCATACATAGCCTCTTTAAATCCTAAACTTATCACCTACTCACCTTTTTCATCCGAAGAAGGCTGTTCTTCAGACTTCTTCTTTGCTACTTTTACTCTTGCCGGTCTCATAAGTTTTCCGTTTAATTTGTATCCGTTTTGATAAATCGCAAGAATTATACCTTCTTCAACGGTATCATCTTCAACTTGCTCCAGTGCTTCACAAATATTAGGATCAAACTTTTTATTTAAACAATCTATTTTTTCTACACCTTCTTCTTTCAACATTTTTGAAAACTCGTTGTATATCATATCAAGACCGATTTTTATACTTTTTATATCTTGTCCTGCTCTAACACTTATCATTGCTTGTTCAAAAATATCATATATACCGATATTTCTATCTAAAATTTTTGCTTTACCGTAATTTATGTACTCTGATTTTTCTTTTTCAATTCTGTTTCTAAGTGTTTGGTATTCAGCTACACTTCTTAAATATTCTGCCTTATACTCATCAGCCTGTTTTTGTTTTTCTTCTAATGCTTCTTTCAACTTATCAATTTCAGAAAGACCTTCTTCTTTTGATATATCTTCAACTTTGTTTTCTTCTTGTTTTATTGTTTCTTCTGCTTTCTTTTCTTCTTTTACTTCTTCTTGCTTGTTTTCCTTAGATTCTTTTTTACTTTTCATCTTCCTCATCTCCCATTTTTAATAAAAGTCCGTTGACAACTTTAGAAACTGATTGTACTAATGTCATAATTTTTTCATATTCCATTCTTTTTGGACCTATAATTCCAAGTACACCTATAATTTTATCACCATAAGAATAAGATGTTGTTATAACACTTAAATCTTTTAAATCTGCAATTTTACCTTGCCCGCCAATTTGTACTTTTATGCCTGAATCTTTAAAATCTTCACCTATAATTTCTTTTAATCTTTCTCTATCTTCGTTTAGCTTTACTAAATTTCTTGCACTTTCAAAATCATTAAAATCAGGAACTGCCAAAACATTTGAAGTTCCATCAACATAAACATCATCTTGAATACTATCTATGACATCACTTATCTTCTCTGCGAGCTGAAACAGATTTTTTTTATTATCCTGATATTTTTCAACTTCAACCAAAATTCGTTTTGAGGCTTCTTCTAACGATAAATTTCTTAACTTACTATTTAAAAATTTTTTTAACTCGTACAATTCATCACTATCTGCCGACAACTCTATCATTTTATGTTTTACTATTCCCGTTTTTGTTAATAAAACAACCATAACCTGACTTTTTGATACCGGCATCAATTCAATATTTCTTATTTCATTAACTTTAGCTTTTGGAGATGTAATAAAACCTGTATAATTTGAAAGTCCCGATAAAATTTTAGATGTTTGTGCTAAAAGACTTTCTATTTCTTTAGTCTTTTTTTCATACTCCTGTTTAATTTTTTCTTCCTCTTCAACTGCAACTCTTTGCAATTCAATTAAGGAATTTACATAAGTTTTATATCCTTCATCTGTAGGAATTCTTCCGGCAGATGTATGCGGATGTGTTAAAAAACCGTCTTCTTCCAGTTCTGCCATTATATTTCTCAACGAAGCCGGAGACAAATCAAAATTATATTCTTTATTTAAAACAGATGAACCTACAGGCTTACCTGTTTTTATATATTCATGAATTACGGCATACAAAACTTTAGCTTTTCTTTCCTGTAATAAACTTTTAGAAATTTGTCTCATAACAGCCCTCTGTTATTATTATTTCTCTATTGCTCTAATCATTATCATAATTCTATTTTAGCACTCTACCAATACTAGCACTTAATCACTACAAGTGCTAATTATAACACAATGCTATTTTTTTGTCAAGTATTTTTTTATATCTGTTAAAATTTATAACATTTAATAAAAAAATTAATTTAGCCGATAAAAAAATCCGTATCAACGATACGGAAAAAACAGATTATATTCTCATACAAAATTTTTATTTTTTATTTTAAATTTGTTATAATTCTCTGTTGTAATTAATATGTTGTTTTAGGTTATTTTTTATGAATTTATAACCGGGACTATTTAAATGAAAAATAAAAAATATATATTAAGTTTCTTATTATCATACTTT
>ONUQ01000167.1 GCA_900321055.1 uncultured Elusimicrobia bacterium | reverse complement strand
TTTGAAAGATTTATCGGTGTATTACTTGAACATTATGCAGGTGCATTACCTGTATGGTTGTCACCTGTTCAAGCAGCGGTTTTAAATATTGCTCCGGAACAAGAGCAATATTGTAAAGATGTAGTAAAAAAATTAAAAGAAGCAGGAATTAGAGTAAACTTTGACGACAGAAACGAAAAAATCGGTCACAAAATAAGAGAAAATGCAATGCAAAAAATTCCTTATCTTTTAGTTGTTGGCGGTAAAGAAGTTGAAAACGGAGCAGTTGCCGTTAGAGCAAGAGGAAATAAAGATTTAGGTGTGATGGCAATAGACAAGTTTGTTGAACTTATAAAAGAAGATGTTGTAAATAAAAAATAATAATGTCGGAAAAACAGATTATTGAAGAAACGGAAGAGTAGAAAAAAAAATACAAGATATTAATAAAATTTACAAAGAAAATTTTACAATTTTGTTTTTGATATTTCGGTCTTCCAATCTTCTTCTAATATTCAAAAAAAAGAGGTACAAAAAAATGGCATACAAAGGATTAATTGAAAAATATAGAAAATATTTACCGGTAAGTGAAAAAACACCCGTAATAACATTACATGAAGGAGATACTCCGCTTATACCCGCAAGAAATCTTCCGAAAGAAATCGGGTTCCCGGGTGAAATCTACTTTAAATATGAAGGTTTAAACCCTACAGGCTCTTTTAAAGATAGAGGAATGACAATGGCAGTATCAAAAGCTGTTGAAGAAGGTTCAAAGGCCGTTATTTGTGCTTCCACAGGTAACACATCCGCTTCAGCGGCAGCTTATGCAGCAAGAGCAGGTATAAAATGTGTTGTATTAATTCCTGAAGGAAAAATTGCTTTAGGTAAACTTTCGCAAGCTGTTATGCATGGTGCAACAGTTTTAGAAATAGATGGAAATTTTGATAAAGCATTAGAACTTGTAAAAGAGCTAAGCACAAATTATCCTTTGACATTAGTAAATTCAATTAACCCCTACAGAATTCAAGGACAAAAAACAGGAGCTTTTGAAATTTGTGAATATTTAGAACAAGCTCCGGACTATCAATTTATGCCGGTTGGAAATGCCGGTAATATTACGGCATATTGGAAAGGATATAAAGAATATAATCAATTGTTTCCTGAAAAATATAAATTGCCGAAAGTTATGGGATTTCAAGCAGAGGGAGCAGCTCCGATAGTTAGAGGACATAAAATAGATAAACCGGAAACACTTGCAACAGCAATAAGAATTGGCAATCCTGCCTCTTGGAAAACAGCAGAAGAAGCAAGAGATGAGTCTAAAGGTGTTATAGATATGGTATCGGATGATGAAATTATAGAAGCATACAGAATGATAGCAAAATACGAAGGTGTATTTGCAGAGCCGGCTTCGGCATCATCTTTTGCAGGACTTTTAAAATATACAAGAAAAGGTTTCTTTAAAGAACAAAAAGATATAAAAGCTGTTTGTATATTAACAGGGCATGGTTTAAAAGATCCTGATAATGCAATTAAGTCGGCTGTAAAACCTACACAGGTTAAAGCTGATATGAAAGAGATTATCAAAGCTATAGGGCTTTAATATAAAAGCAATAGAATTAATTAAAAAGTTTTGTAACAAAAATTGTAATTTTTGAAAATCCGCCCGTTATTACAAGTATTCCTACAAAAATAAGTAATGTGGCGGAAATTCTTTCTATTAATTTATAATGTTTTTTTAGCGAATTAAAAACAAATATAAATTTATTGATAAAAAGTGCCGTTAACAGAAATGGTATTCCAAGACCTAAAGAATACACTAACAGTAAGGTTGCACCTTTTAGTAAAGTATCTGAAGTTGAAGCAAGGATGAGTATTGAAGCAAGTATAGGATCAACACAAGGTGTCCAACTGATAGCAAAAGCACATCCTATAAAAAATATTGTTAAATAATTTGAAGTTCTTTTTATTTTATCAAGCCAACTAAATTGCTTGTAAAAGAAAGGTATTTTAAAAAGGCCTAACATTTGTAGAGCGAATAATATTATTATTGAACCACCGATATATCTGATTATATTCATATGATTTAAAAAGAACTGTCCCAAAAAAGTTACGGATAAACCCAAAATTACAAATACAGCAGTAAATCCTAAGATAAAAGAAATTGAAGATAATAAAATAGAAGCTATATGCTTTTTTTCATTTAATTGTTCTACGGATAAACCTGTAACCAGTGTGATATAAACAGGAATCAAAGGCAAAATACAAGGACTTATAAAAGTTAAAATTCCTGCAAACAGACTTGCTAATATTGGAAAATTTCCAAGAGAGTTCATATTATTTTACCTCCAACATTCTTTGTATAGGAACAATAGCTTTTCGGGCTATTTCTTCCTGAACTTTAATTTCATTTTTCATTTCTTGTAAAACATCTAAAACTTTTTCTAAAGAATTCTTTTTCATGTTAGGGCATACCGCCAAATCCGTAACGGAATAAAATTTTTTGTTTGGATATTTCCTTTGCAACATAAATGTTATTTCGTTTTCCGTTCCTATAATAAATTCATCTTTATCACTTTTTTCTACATAGTTTAATATTCCTGTTGTAGATAAAACTTCGTCTGCTAATTCTACTGTTGCCGGTTGACATTCGGGATGAACCAAAAATAATGCATTAGGATGTTTTTTCTTTTGTTCAATAACATATTCAGGTAACATTCTCATGTGAGTAGGACAATATCCGTTCCATAAAATAAGTTTTTTATTTAATTTTTTTTGTACATAAGAGCCTAAATTTCTGTCGGGGCAAAAAATGATTTTATCATTTTTAACGGATTTAACAACATTTATTGCATTTGATGATGTGCAACAAATATCGGTCTCTGCTTTAACTTCTGCAGTTGAATTTATATATGTAACGACTGTTGCTCCCAGATTTTCCGTTTTAAACTTTATCAGTTGCTCTTTTGTTATCATATCTGCCATAGGACATCCGGAACTTAAATCAGGTAACAATACTTTTTTGTCAGGACTTAAAATTGAGGCGGTTTCTGCCATAAAATGAACACCGCAAAAAACAATTACATCTGCATTAGTACTTGCAGCTTTTCTGCTAAGTTCTAAAGAATCTCCCATAAAATCTGCAATCTCCTGAACTTCTTGTTTTTGGTAATTATGCACTAATATTACGGCATTCCTTTGTTTTTTTAAAGTTTTAATTTTATTTATTATTTCTTCTTGCATTTGCATACCGTTACCTTTAGTAGTTTATTATACATTTTACTTAAATTATAACTTAATTTTAAATTTATTATACCAATATAATAAATTTATTTTTATATTTTTTATGATATATCAAATTATTTCATATTCTTAAAACAATTTTAATACATCGGCTATTCATCTTATCTGGTTGCAAAATTTCTAAACTTCTAACATTCAAAACTTCTTATACTAACATAAAATTTTTCTTTTCATTTATTATTGTTTCATTTAAACTTAAAACTTTATCAAATAATTTAACTTTAAAATCTCCTAAACCACAGGACTCTTTGTTGGCAAGCTCTGCACAAATTTCAAAACATACTAATGCGGATACACAAGCCAAAGCATAATCTTTTTCAATTGCACAGAAAGTTCCTACGATTGATGAAGACATACAACCTGTTCCAACAATATCACCCATTGTAGAACAACCGTTTTTTATTACATAAGTATCTTTACCGTCAGATACAATATCCTCAACACCCGTAATTACTACTACAACATTTAATTTTGTTGCCAAATTCTTTGCTAAATCCGTTATATTTGTTTCAACAGCACCTGCATCAACACCTTTAGTTTGAGTTTCTAAACCTGCAATTGTTGCTATTTCGGAAGCATTACCTTTTAATACTGTTATTTTTATTGATGCCAATAGTTCTTTTGCTTTATCGTTTCTAAAAGTTGTTGCACCTACTCCGCAAATATCAAGAACTACAGGGATTTGTTTCTTGTTAGCTTGTTTACCTGCAACTTTCATTGATTCTATAATATTGCTATTTAAAGTTCCTATATTTAAAACCAGTGCATTTGCAATATTTGTCATTTCTTGAACTTCTTCAACGGCATCAGCCATTACAGGTGAAGCTCCAAAACATTTCGTAACATCAGCACAAGCACTAACCGTTACATAATTTGTAATATGATGAATTAGTGGTGCCATAGTTCTTACTTTTTGTAATCGTTCAAATATTTTTTCCATTTTATTTACCTCTTAAATCCAATACATTTTTCAAAAAGTTTTTTACCGTGTAATTCATTATACCAACATACCGTCAACTTAACAATTCTTAATCAAATATAACCGGCTTAATATTAATTAATTTATTTCTTTTTGATAATATTTTCTATAAATTTGCTTATTCCTATAACACCATAAACCATAAATCCTAAAATAAAAAGTCTTACCCAAGAACTTACCGATATTGCCGTAACCGAAAAAAAGTTATTTACCGGTGAAACATATAAAAATATAAATTGTGTAGTAAACATTATAAATATTCCAAGCCATATATACGGATTAGAAAATAGCCCTAAACTAAACATTGATCTTGACATTGAACGACAATTTAACAAATACATACTTTGGCAAACTATAAAGACTGAAACTGCTACACCTCTTGCTTGTTCAAGAGATGCACCATGTGCGAGTTCATAATCAAATAATACGAAAACTCCGCTAACAATTAAAATACATATTATTATGAGTCTATACCAGAAAATGCCATCCATAATTTTCATTTTCGGATCCAGCGGTTTTCTGACCATTATACCTTCTTCTTTTGGTTCAAAAGATAACATCATTCCCAAAAACAATGCCGTTGACATATTTATCCAAAGAATTTGTGCAGGTAAAATAGGTAAATGTGTTCTATTTAAAAATATTGCCGTCATCATAGCAATACCTTGTGCCATATTTGTAGGTAATGTCCAAATAATAAATTTTCTGATATTATCAAAAACACATCTTCCTTCTTCAACTGCTGCAACTATTGAAGCAAAATTATCATCCGTTAAAACCATATCCGCAGATTCTTTTGCAACTTCCGTTCCCGTAATACCCATAGCTATACCGATATTTGCCTGTTTAAGTGCAGGAGCATCGTTTACTCCGTCACCTGTCATCGCAACAATGTTGTTTCTTGACTGTAATGCTCTTACAAGTCTTAACTTTTGTTCCGGAGTTACTCTGGCAAATACAGAATAGTTTGTTGCTATATCTTTTAATTGTTCATCATCATATTGTTCAAGTTCTTTACCTGTCATTGCAGTATAATTTGGGTTTTCCCCTTTAACTATTCCTATGGCTTTTGCTATTGCGGAAGCTGTTAAAGCATGATCTCCCGTAATCATTTTTATTTTAATTCCTGCAGTATGACACTTTTGAACAGCTTCAATAACTTCAGGTCTTGCAGGATCTATCATTGCTTGAAGTCCGACAAAAGTTAAACCTGTTGCTATATCTTCATGTTTTAACTGTTTATGATTTTCATCCATTTCCATATATGCAAAACATAAAACCCTTAAACCTCTCGTTGCCATATCGTTTGCAACACTTAATATTTGTTCTTTATTAAAAGCGATTTTATTTCCTTTTTCATCAAGCATATATGTACACATACATGTAATTTTTTCTAATGCTCCTTTTACAAATGCAATGTTTGTGTTCTCATTTTTATGTAATGTAGCCATATATTGATACTGAGATTCAAAAGGAATAGTGTCAATCCTTTGAAACTCTTCCAAAAGTTCATTATTAAGCTTTGCTTTAGCTCCGGAAACTATTAATGCTCCTTCTGTCGGATCTCCCTGAACATCATTTCTTCCGTCAATAGAAATTATCTTTGAATCGTTACATAAATAGCCTGCCTGTAAACATAACTTAAACGATTTTGAATATTCTAATCCTATAACAGTGTTAGTTTCTTTAACTTTTATTTGTCCGTCAAAACTGTATCCTGTTCCTGAAACTTCAAACATTTTACCGTCGGTAAACATTTCTACAACAGTCATTTGATTTTCGGTAAGGGTTCCTGTTTTATCCGAACAAATAACCGTAGTACTGCCAAGTGTTTCTACGGCCGGAAGTTTTCTGATAATAGCTTTCTTTCGGGACATTCTGGAAACACCTATTGCAAGTGTTATTGTTATTGCAGCAGGTAATCCTTCAGGAATTGCTGCAACTGCAAGCCCGATAGCTGCCGTAAACATTAATTTCCAATGTTGTCCATGAACAATTCCAAATATAAAAGTAACTATTGCCATAGACATAATTAAATAAACCAAAAATGTACTAAACTTTGACATTTTTTGTGTAAGAGGAGTATCAAGTGCATCGGTAGAATAAATTAATTGTGAAATTTTTCCAACTTCCGTATTATCACCTGTGGACACAACTACACCTTTACCGCTACCGTAAGTTACAAGTGTAGAAGCATATAACATATTTTTTCTGTCTGCAAGAACTGTTGAAGATTGTAATGTATTTATATTTTTTTCTACCGGTAAAGATTCTCCCGTTAAAGCGGATTCGTTTATTTGCAAATCTCTTGATGAAATAAGTT
>ONUQ01000165.1 GCA_900321055.1 uncultured Elusimicrobia bacterium | reverse complement strand
TGTGTAAAACCTATGGCTTTAAGATGTGTTTTTGATGCTTATCAAAAAATTCAAATTCCTATTATTGGTTGTGGCGGAATATCAAACAGTGATGATGTTATAGAGTTTATGTTAGCAGGAGCATCTTGTGTAAGCATAGGAACACAAGTTTTAGTGGAACCAAATGTTTTTGAAAATACTTATCGCGGATTAGATAACTATTTAAAAGACAGAAAGATAACAAATATTAGAGAATTACAAGGTAAGGTTGTATTATGAACAAAACAATACTGGCACTGGATGTTTTTGATTTAAAAAAAGCAGAAAAGTTAGTAAAAGATTTAAGTCCTTACATAGATGTATTCAAAGTCGGACCGATACTTTTTTTGCAACATGGAAAAGAAATCATTAAGATGATTAATGATAATGGTAAAAAAGTATTTTTAGATTTAAAGTTTCACGACATTCCTGCAACGGTTCAAAGAGCAGTTCAATCGGCAAGAAATTTAGGAATATATTCTTTAACTGTTCATTCGTGTGGCGGACAAGAAATGTTAAAATTTGCTACATCGGTAGAAAACAGACCAAAAATTTGGGCGGTTACCGTGCTGACAAGTCAAACTACAACCACACAAGAAGTTGTAGAGAGAGCAAAGTTGGCAAAGGATTGTGGAGTTGACGGTGTTATTTCTTCCCCTCTTGAAATAGAAACAATAAAATTAAATTGCGGTAAAGATTTTGAGGTTGTTACTCCGGGAATCAGACCGATGAAAATACAAGATGATCAGAAAAGAGTTGCTACTCCCGAAACTGCAGTAAAAGCAGGAGCAGATTTTATTGTAATTGGCAGACCGATTATTCAAGCAGAAAATCCTGTAGAAGTAGCAAAGAATATTTATGAATCTATAAAGTAGTTAAAAATGTTTGGTATAATAAATTTAAAAAAAATTTAAGGAGAAATCATGAAAAAATTAGTAAGTTTCTTTTGTTTGTTGAGTTGTGTTTTGTTTATTACTTCTTGTGCTTCAACACAGAACAATTCAGGAGCAAATGCCACCGACAACATCAGTGTTGGTAAAGTTCAAAGAGAAATAAAAATCGGTATGACATCCGCAGAAGTTGTTGAAATATTAGGTTCACCAAATATTGTAACAACTGATGAAGAAAGAAGAGAGTCTTGGGTTTATGACAAAATGTCAACTCAAATAGATTCATCTTCTTCATCCAAAGGAGTTTGGCTTGTAGTTGTAGGAGCAGGATCTGAAAAAAACAAGTATAATTCTTCTCAAAGAACATTAACAATAATAATAAAATTTGATAAAGAAGGTAAGGTTAGAGATTTCTCTTACAGAACTTCAAGTTTCTAATGGAATAAAATTATAAAAAGAATAATAATATTTTTAATAACTGTTGGTTTATTTGCAGGTTGTACAAATTATAAAAAGCTATATACTTTGGATAAAGATTATTTGGAACGAAGAAATATAGAAACAAGGGTTTTTGAAACACAAAATGAAAAAGAACTGTTAACGGCAAGTGCTCAAGTATTGCAAGATTTGGGGTATACGATTAAAGAGTCGGATGTTAATTTAGGTATGATTACCGCAGAAAAAAATAGAGAAGCAGGTAATAAAGCAGGCAAAGTTGCAATGCTCGTTTTGCTTGGCTCTAATACGGTTTATGAGGATGTTCAAAAATTTTATGTAAATATTGTAACAACTCCTACTAAAGATAAAAAAATAAAAGTTAGAGTATTGTTTACAAGAAAAAGTTGGGATAATCGCGGAAATATTTTTGCTGTAGAACAAATTACAGATACGAAAGTTTATCAACAATTTTTTGAGAAGTTATCGCACTCCGTATATTTAACAGCTAATGGTATATAATAAAGGGAGAACTGGTATGAAACAATTTATTACTGTTTGTATGCTTTTCGGTTTATTTTTTATGTCTTCTTGTGCTACAACCAGGGCTTTAGATTCACAACAATCTCAAGTTCAAACAAGAAATTATCAAACAAAATCTTTTGATACAAGCGATAAAAAGAATGTTTTAAGAAATGTTATTGCAACTATGCAGGATTTGGGGTTTATAATTGAAAAGGCTGACGAAACATTAGGAACAGTATCAGGCTATTCATTTAAAAATAAAACTAATATGACAGTTACTGTTCGTCAACAAGGTAAACAATGTATAGTTAGAGCAAATGCTGAAATTAATAACACTGCAGTTACCGAACCTTTAGCATATCAAAACTTTTTTAATGCATTGGCACAATCATTATTTTTAACAGCAAATGATGTTTTATAAAAACATATATCAAATAAATATATTTGCTATATATTAAAGGAAGAGGAAAATTATAATGAATCAGGAAGAGATGAAAGATTTATTTAAAAAACATGATGCCTTATTAAACGGACATTTTTTGTTATCCAGCGGTTTACATTCAGACACATATTTTCAATCAGCACTTATATTACAGCATCCTGAAGTTGCTCAAGTTTTGGCACAAAATTTAAAAGAAAAAATTACGGAAAAAGTAAAAGATATTGATGTAGTTGTTTCTCCTGCAATGGGTGGAGTAATTATTGGTCATGAAATGGGAAGAGCTTTTGGAACAAGAGCTATTTTCACTGAAAGAGTTGATGGAAAAGTTGCTTTAAGAAGAGGTTTTTCTGTTAACAAAGGAGAAAAAGTTTTAGTTGTAGAAGATGTTATTACAACAGGTCTTTCTACAAGAGAAGTTATAGAAAGTTTGAAGATGACCGGAGCAGAAATTGTTGCGGTATGTTCTTTGGTTGATAGGAGTGCAGGAAAAGTAGACTTTGGTGTTCCTAGATTTTCTTTATTAAGTTTAGAAGTTAAAAGTTATAATGCTCAAGAATGTCCTTTGTGCAAAAATGGTTCTGTAGCAATAAAACCGGGAAGCAGAAAATAAACTTTATATTTGAAAAATATCAGTTGAGATTATTAGTGGTTTTATACTTATATCATAATAAAGATGTGTTTTATTTTTTATAGAAAGACAATATTATTGAAAGACTTATATTAAAATTAATTCGTGATAATAATGAGCTTAAGTCTTATAAAAGTTTAGGGAGAACACACATGGATTTATTAAAAGCTATATTAGGTTTAAAGAATAAATCAATTTTGGTTGTGGGTGATACGATGGTAGATAGATTTGTATGGGGAAAAGTTTCCAGAATATCTCCTGAAGCACCCGTTCCTGTTGTAGAAGTTACAAAAGAAACTCAAACACTCGGCGGTGCAGGCAATGTAGCAAATAATATTACTTCTTTAGGAGCAAAAGCATATATTATTACAGTTATTGGTGACGATTTAGATGGTTTGTGCATGAAAGAAATGCTTGAAAGTAAAAATATAAATACGGATTATGTTATAGTTGATAAACAAAGACCTACAACTTTAAAAACAAGAATTGTTGCATCTAACCAACAAGTTGTAAGAGTAGACAAAGAAATAAAAGGTTATTTTTCAGGCAAAACGGAAGTAGCTATACTTAAAAACATTGATGCTGTAATGAAAAAAGTTGATGGTGTTATTATTTCTGATTATGCAAAAGGAATAGTCACTGATAAAGTATTAAAAAAAATTATTACCTTAGCAAAAAACAAGAAAATTCCGGTTACGGTAGATCCGAAAGTAGAAAACTTTAAAAAATATAAACATATAACATGTATGACACCGAACACAAAAGAAGCTATAGAAGGAATGAATGCACAACATCAAGGAATAAAATCAGATGACGATATAGCAAAACTCGGTAAGAAAATATTAAAACTTTTAGAGTCACAATCTGTTCTCATTACAAGAGGAGAAAAAGGGATGACTATAATAGAAAAAAATAAAGTTACTCATATTCCTACAAGAGCAAAAGAAGTTTATGATGTGACAGGTGCCGGAGATACTGTTATTGCAACAATGACACTTGCTTTAGCTGCAAAAAGAAAACTTGTTGAAGCTGCAGAAATAGCAAATTTTGCGGCAGGAATAGTTGTAGGTAAAGTTGGAACAGCTACTGTTACGGTAGATGAGATAGTAAAAGCAATAAAAACTTTTAACGGAAAATAAATTATATATTAATAAACTAAAAAAAGCAATGTATACTTTTTACATTGTTTTTTTTAAAACTAAGAGGACAAAATGAAAACAGCAGTTGTTATTCCCGCAAGGTATAAATCCAGCAGATTCCCCGGTAAACCTTTATATTTAATTAACGGAAAACCTTTAATTTTACATGTTATTAGCAAAGTTGTTAATTGTAAAGGTGTTGATTTTGTTGCTGTTGCTACTGATGATAAGAGGATATATGATACAGTAAAAAATGCAGGATATAATGTTTTTATGACACCAACAACATTAAAAAGCGGTACAGATAGAATTGCTTTCGTAGCAAAAAAGTTTTTAGCTAAATACGATGTATTCATAAATGTTCAAGGAGATGAACCTTTAATAGATAAAAAATTAGTTAGTAAAATTGCAGAAGAATTTAAAAAAGATAAGAAGTTAGAATACTTAACAGTTGCATATAAAATGAAACCTACAGATGATTATGTTACTCCAAACACTGTTAAAGTTGTTTTTGATAAAAATATGTATGCATTATATTTCTCAAGATTTCCCATACCTTTTGTAAGAGACACTAAAAATAAAACAGATTATTATAAACATATTGGAGTTTACGGATATACAAAAAAATTCATTTGTGAATTTGCAAAATCAAAACAAACAAAACTTGAAGTTGCGGAAAGTTTAGAACAATTAAGAGCTTTGGAACAGGGTAAAAAAATAAAAATTATTATATCTAAAAAAGATTTACAAGATGTAAATGTTTTAGAAGATATTACAAAAGTTAAAGAATTGATAAAATAAATTTATTCACATAAAAAAAACACCATATCTAAATGATATGGTGTTTTTTCGTTATGCTAGCTAAAATTATATTTTCTTTATATTAGCTGCTTTAGGTCCCTTTTCTGATTCTACTACATCAAACTCAACCTTATCGCCTTCAGCAAGAGATTTAAAACCTTCAGATTGAACAGCTGAATAATGTGCAAAAACATCACCTGATCCGTCATCATTGGAAATAAATCCGTAACCTTTCTGGTCGTTAAACCATTTTACTTTACCTTGTGCCATTTACTTCTACTCCTTGATTTATAGTCCGCCAGGACTTTTTTAATACGAGCCATTATAACCCGCTGATATATTTAAGTATTTATTTATCAATTTGTCAATAGTATAACACTTGACAAAATATGCGTCATATAGGAATCGAACCTATAACCTAACGGTTAAGAGCCGTTTGCTCTACCAATTGAGCTAATGACGCAATATCCATATTTCATAATTATATAATATTATTGACTGTTTTTTCAAGTACATGTAATTAATTAATCTGTTTTTTCGTTTCAAACTGTTTATATTTCACTATGCGACATTTATACAAAATATATTTTACCAATATCCATAATATTCCAAGTCCATATTCCACACTTCTTTTAAAATTGATTGAGCTTGCTTCGGCAAAATATTTTGTAGGAACAGGAATATCTCCTATTCTAAAACCTGCAATGGCCATCTGAACAACTATATGTTGATCAAAAACAAAATCATCCGAATTTGCCTCAAAATTTATTGTTTCCAGAACCTTTCTGGAATATGCTCTATACCCTGTATGATACTCTCCTAAATTTAAACCCAATACAACATTTTCCAAGATTGTAAGACATCTGTTAAAAAAATATTTATAAAAAGGCATTCCCCCTTCTAAAGCTTCTTTTCTTGTTCTTATTCTGTTTGCAAACATAACATCACACACATCTTTATCTATAAGTCCTACTAAAAAAGGAACAAGTCTTGGATCATATTGATAATCAGGATGAACCATAACTACAATATCAGCACCCATTTCAAGAGCTGTTTTATAACAGGTTTTTTGATTTGCACCATATCCCCTATTTTTATCGTGCTTTATAACTTTTAAGCCTAACTCTTCTGCAACTTTAACGGTATCATCTCTTGAGTTATCATCAACAACCAAAACTTCATCATAAGAATTCTTTGGTATTGAATCCAGAGTTTGTTTTAATGTTTGTGCTGCATTATAAGCCGGCATAACAACAACAACTTTGCTTTTTTTATTGTTCATTTATACTCTCATTATTACTACTGTTTTTTTTTAATGCAAAACTGAATAAATCCGAAAAAGATATTTTTTCTTTAATCATTCCAATAAAGCCTAAAATATAAATTGCCATCATTTCCGTAAAATGTATTGCAGCCATAGCTGTAAAAGCAATTGTTTCTTCTATTGAAAATATTCCAAGTGTAATCATTCCTACACTTTCTATTGCACCTATAAAACCGGGGGCTGTCGGTAACATTGTAGCAATACCGGTCGTTACAATAACAAATAAACACTGTATTGCGGAAACATGTAAACCAAAAGCTAAAAATAATATTTTATAAGCATAAGCCTCTATAATCCAAACTATTATTGAAGTAATAAAAACTACAGTAAATAATTTTTTATTGCGAAAAAATTTTAGTCCGCTTGCAAACTTCAAAAAAGCCGTTTTTATTATTTCGGTTAATTTTGTTGATAAATTAAATTTATATAAAAGCTTTAAAAATTTATTTTCGTCCCTTGATATAAAAAATAAAGCTATAAATACAATTCCAAAAATTAATGCACAAGCTATAAATGATTTTTGTAACCAATTAGGAATATTTGGAACAAACAATGCAATTAAAAAAAATGATATTATAAAAATTATAATATCCATCAATCTTTCTACAACAATTGTTGCAAAAACTCCGCTTTTAGAAATATGCAATTTGTTCCCGGCAACAATAGCTCTAACAAATTCTCCTAACCTTAATGGCAAAATATTATTCATAAAGAAACCAAAAACTAAATAATAAAAACTTTGAAACAATTTCATTTTCCTAAGTGGAGCAAGAATATAATCCCATCTATAACTTCTAACAAGATAAGAAATTACATAAACAACTATGCCTAATACTATTAATCCTATATCTGCATTTTTTAATAATGATATTGATTTTGTAAAATCTATATTTCTTATACACAAATATATTAATAATATACTAACCAAATAACCAAAAATAATTTTAAAAATATGTTTTTTTATAATAAACTCCTCAAATTCAAGATAACTAATAATTTTTCATTTTATAAAAATCTTCTTCAAAAAGCGGATTAAATTTATCAAACTTTATAGCTTCCTGCATAGTTTCTAATGCAAGCTCTTTTTGACCTTTATTCCAATAAATATATGCCAAAGAAGCTCTTAATTCTCCGCTATTTTTGTATAATTCTATAGCTTTTTTATTATATTCTATTGCCTTATCGGCATATATTTCTCCCTCTGCTCTATTCTTGGAATATAAACCGAAATAAGCTCTGGATACTTGTGCATAATATTCCGGATTAGTTTTATCAAAATTTATTGCATTTTCAAATTCTTCTATAGCTATTTTATACTGATTTGCAACATAATATTCTATTCCTTTTTTATAATGTATTTGTCCTATAACAGGTTTTGCTACAAAAACAGAAAAAGCAGAATATAATAAAATTAAAATTATCGTATTAATTTTATTATTTTGTGTATTCTTGCAATCTAAATAAAATACAGATGATAGAACTACAAAAAACATTAACATATTGGCAGGAACAAAGAAACTGTAATCAAATAAATTCAGTATTAAAAAACTTGTTACACTAAGAGTAACCGGTATATAAAAAGATAAATTATTCCTTTCCCTTATTTTATTTATTATTTCAACATAGAACGAAACAATTAAAGCTAAAAAAGATAATATACCGAAAATTCCGATTTCCGCTAAAAGTTCTAAAACTATATTATGTGCATATAATGTATTTAACACTAATTCAGGTCTAAAAGTTTTAAATAAAACAATATAGTTTCCAAGTCCGCATCCAAAAAAGATATTTTCTTTAAAAATCAAATATGCTGTTTTCCACCAAACAATTCTGTCAGAAACACTACTGAAACTGAGTTTTAAAAAAGAAGTATAAAATATAGCTGAAAGTAATAATACAATTCCTAATAACACTAAAAGTTTTATATATCTGTTTTTTCTATACTCCAATAAAAATATTATTGTAACAATAAAAGATAAAAAAATACTAATTCTGCTCTTTGTGAGGAATATAGCAAAAAGAACAAATATAGTCATTGCAATAAAAACATTAGCATTCTTTTTATCTTTTATAAAAATAAAAAATAACGGATAAACTAAAACTAAAAAAGCTGCTACAACATTTATGTTTAAAGCCATAGACTCATAAAAATTATCACCTACAAAAAAATTCTGCGGAGAAGATATAAATCTGGTAAACAGAATCATTGATAACCACAATGCAATAAATACCGGAACAAAGAAAACTTTCTTTTTAAAATCTATAGGTAAGAAAGAAAAATTAAAGCCGGCAAGCAAAGCCGCTCCTAAAATTAAAATGTAATCTCTAACATTTACCTTAAAATCTGCATAAATATATGAAACAAAACATACTGCAACTAATATAACGGAAAATATAATATATGAGTTTATTTTTACATTATATTTATTAAATAATAAAACTGCTACCAATACTAAAATTAAAAAAACGGCTACCTGAATAGGTAATAAAAACGAAAACTTCGCAAGAATTGAAATAATAATTACCGCAGACAATATAAAAGAAACAAATGCAAAAATACTTTTTTCTATATTTAACATAAAATCAATTACCTAACATTTTGTAAACCGACAAACAAATAATTTATAATAAATTTTTCTTCTAACATAAACAGATAATTTATAATCACCTGCGGTGAAAAAAATAATGTTAAATAAGAAGCTATAGCTAAATATGGTCCAAAAGGCATTTCTTGTTTTCTGCCGATTTTTTTGCAAATGATTAAAATTATACCAACAATACTTCCAAACAAAGAAGCTACAAAAATAGCAAACAATACTTTATCCCATCCGACAAAAGCACCTATACCTGCCATTATTTTTATATCACCGCCACCCATAGCATCTTGTTTAAAAATTAATTTTCCGATATATGCTATTATAAATAAAGAGCCACCCCCGGCTAAAAAGCCTAAAAAAGAACCTAAAACTCTTTGCCATATTGTTTCACCGAGACTTAAATTAAAAAAACTTGTAGCAATCCCGACTATAATTAGCATAAAAGAAATTTCATCAGGTATTATCTTAAACTCAAAATCAATTACGGTTGTAACCAGTAAAGAAAAAACAAATATACAAAAAGGAATCAACATAAATGTAAAGCCGTACAAATAATACATTGATAAAAACAATATTCCACAAAAAAATTCAACCAACGGATATTTTATAGAAATCGGACTGTTACAATTTCTACACTTCCCTTTTAATAATATATAACTTAATATTGGAATATTATCATACCATTTAATAAAAGTGTTACAGTTTGTGCAATGAGAATTTGGTTTTACTATAGACATATTTCTTGGCATTCTATATATACATACATTTGCGAAACTTCCAAAAATAAGCCCAAAAACAAAAACAATAAAACACTCAAACATTCATATATCCTACAAAACAATTTTGAATAAAAATATTTACATATTTAAAGTTCTTCACTTAATATGTGTTCCAAACAACACCTTTAGAATCTTTTTTATCACAGTCTATCCACAATTCCCCTGCTTGTCTGCCGGTTATAGTACTATCTGCTACTTGATATGCCCATTTACCGGATTTTCCTGTCGGCTTCGTAGTTATTTCTTTTGTTGGATTAGTATATGGCGGACAGTATGCTTCTGGAATATATTTTATATATTTACCATCATCTATAAGTAAAGATTTTTCTATATCTTCACCCGGAAAATTTCCGTTATTATCAGCATAATAAATAGCAATAGCACTTCTTAAAGCCATTAAATTTGCTATAGTAACCTGCTCACTGGATTTTCTTAAAATGCCAAGGAATTTAGGATAAGCAATTAATGCCACTAACAAAATAATTGACACAGCTGCTACAATTTCAATGATATTTATATTTTTATAATTTTGCATTTTTGACTCCACAAAGTTACAAACTAAAAAAACAATTAAATTTTTGCAACATTTTGTAATAAACTTATCAATTCTCTTTTTCTTGATGAGTACTCAATAGCTACTTCCGGTGAAACTAATCCGGAAATTACATTATCAAACAAAGATTGATTCATTGTTTGCATACCGTTTTGTTTATTTGTTTGTATAATAGAATACAATTGTTCCGTTTTCTGTTCTCTTATTATGTTTCTGATACTATCATTAACAACCATAACTTCACTTGCTAAAACCATTCCTTTAATATTTGCACTTAACGAATGAGGTAACAACTGTTGAGAAAAAACAGCTTTTAATACCAAAGCTATTTGGGCTCTTATTTGTAATTGTTGATTTCCGGGAAAAACACCTATCATTCTGTCTATTGAAGATATTGCATCATTTGTATGAAGAGTAGCAAAAACCAAATGACCTGTTTCCGCAAGTGTAATGGTGGCATCTATAGTTTCCAAATCTCTCATTTCTCCAACAAGAATAACATCAGGATCTTGCCTTAAAACACTTTTTAATGCGGCTGCAAAAGACTCCGTATCTGTTCCGACTTCCCTTTGATTGACTATACACTTTTTATGTTCATGTATATATTCTATAGGATCTTCTATTGTGACAATATGCTTCTTTTTAGTTTCGTTTATATAGTTTATCATGGAAGCAATGGTTGTTGTTTTTCCCGAACCGGTTGCACCGGTAATAAGCTCTAAACCACTCTGTAAATTAACTATATCCCGAACTACTTTTGGTAACCTTAACTCTTCAAAGCTATAAGTCTTTTGAGGAATATATCTTAATGCTGCGGAAATCATTCTCTTTTGCATAAATACATTTAATCTGGCTCTTCCTATATTTTGTATAGAAATGGCTGCATCCAGTTCTAACTTATTTTCAAAAGTTTCAATTTGTTTTTGACTTAATACCGAATATATTAAATCCTTAGTATCTTTTTCCGTAAGAGGTTCTGTTCCTAATAACTCAATAGTAGTATCCAATCTCATCATCGGCGGACGACCAACAACAAGATGTAACCCCGAACCTTTGTTACTTGCAACTTGAATCATCAAATCTATTAAATTATACATTTTTCCTTCTTTTTTTCTCTATTTTATTTATTTTTTTATATACATTATTTGGAACAAATTTTTTAAAATTTCCTCCTAAAAAGGTAAGCTCTCTAACCATACTGGATGATAAAAAAGTATACTCCTTATCAGGCATTAAAAATATTGTTTCCACATCTTTTTTTAATTTTCTGTTCATTAAAGCCAACTGAAATTCGTATTCAAAATCAGATAAAGCTCTCAGCCCTCTTATTATACAAAAGCTATTTATACTGTTCAGATAATCAACCAATAAACCGGAAAAAGCTTCAACTTTTACATTCTTTATTTTAAAAACGGCTTCTTTCATCATAGAAAGCCTTTCCTCTAAACTAAACATATGATTTTTACTGTAATTATATGTAATAGCGACAACAACATTTGGAAATATTTTGGATGCCCTATTAATAATATCAATATGCCCTTTTGTAGGAGGATCAAAACTTCCGGGATAAACTGCTATTAAATTTTCATTTTTTCTATACATTCTTTCATTCTACATTATTATGAAAATTTTATCAATTTATTTTATCAAATGAATAAACTGCACATTAGAATGATTTTTTGATAAAAAAAAGAACTACAACATAACAAAATATTCTTTACTGATTTTTATCTGTGGAGCCAAGGGGAATTGCACCCCCGACCTCTTGTATGCGATGCAAGCGCTCTGCTAGCTGAGCTATGGCCCCAATTATATACAAATAAAAATTATTACAGGCATAATAAAAACTAATGAATTTATTATAGTATATCATATTTTTACAAATTTATTATTGTTATTGGTCTAAATTATTTTAAATACATATATTTTTTCTTTTTTAATTTCGGAATA
>ONUQ01000136.1 GCA_900321055.1 uncultured Elusimicrobia bacterium | reverse complement strand
AATTTCTCTTGAGGATAAAAAAACATTTAAACTTTTGCAGGAAGCAAAAACATTCGGTATATTTCAGCTTGAATCCGAAGGTATGCAGAATTTGGTTAGAAGAATGAAACCTACCAGTATAGAAGATATAACGGCATTGAATGCTCTTTACAGACCGGGACCTATCGGTGCGGGCATGCTTGACATTTTTGTGGATTGCAAGCATGGCAGAAGAAAAGTTACTTACGATCATCCGTTACAAGAACCTATATTAAAGAACACTTATGGAGTTATTTTGTATCAGGAACAAGTTATGCAAATGGCTATGGCTATAGGTGGTTTTACGGCAGGACAAGCGGATGGTTTAAGAAAAGCCATGGGTAAAAAACTTATAGATAAAATGCAAGCCGCAAGAGAAAAGTTTGTTGACGGCGGTAGAATTAAAGGAATAGATCCTGCAATAACAAACAAAATTTATGATAACATGGTAACATTCGCGGGATACGGTTTTAATAAATCTCACTCTGCTGCTTATGCTTATGTTACATATAGAACAGCTTACTTAAAAGCTCATTATACACTTGAATATATGACGGCATGTATGAACAACGAAATAGGTAAATCTGCGGACAGTAAAGTAATAGAATATATGGAAGATGTTAAACAATTCGGTATAAAAACTTTACCGCCTGATATAAGATATTCAAAAAGTGAATTTTCGGTTGAGGGGAAAAATATAAGGTTTGGTCTTCTTGCCATAAAAAATGTGGGTGAAGGTGCAGCGGAAAATATAGTTAAAACCGGAGAAAAGTTTGGCAAGTTTGAATCTTTTGAAGATTTTTTGTCAAAGATAGATTTATCCGCTGTAAACAAAAGAGCAATAGAATGTCTTTGTAAAGCAGGAGTATTTGACTGTTTCGGTAAAAATAAGTTGGAAGTTAGAGCAAAAATACTGGATAATATAGAAGAAACAATTCAACGGGCAATTAAGACAAAAAAAGAACAAAATGATAGTCAGGGATTTTTGTTTGATAATGATGAAATTGCTACAACATCCGTAAATGTTATGGATAAAAAAGTTCCTCCGTTAGATGAAACCGTAGCATTGGAATATGAAAAAGAAGTTTTAGATTTTTATTTATCCGGACATCCGTTAGAAAAATATAAAAGAGATTTGATAGCTTTTTCTATGTATAGATTAGATAAAGTTCCTACTCCTCCGGAAGATACCGATTTTTCAACAGCAAAAATTATAAGAATTGCGGGAATGTTGACTTCCGTAAAACATTTAGTATCAAAGAAGGATAAAACAAAAACTTATGGAACATTTAGAGTTGAAGATATGTATGGCTATATAGAATGTATAGTTTTTAATAAGTTATATGAAAAGATAAAAGAAAAATTGCAGGAAAAAGCAATAGTTGTAATTAAAGGAAAGGTTCTTTATGATAAAGGACATCCAAAAATTTCCGTTGAAGAATTTTATTCTATGGAAGAAGCAAAGAAAAAGTTTCCGCCTTTTTTTGGTTCTTTAAGAATACAAATATCGTCAGTATCTTTAGATGACGAATTATCAAATAAAATTATAGAGATACTAAAAAAATATCCGGGAAAATCAAAAGTTTTGTTAGATATCACAAAATATAATGCAGACGACTACACTATAGAAACGGAATATACCGTACAATACAGTGACGACTGTATAAAAGAACTGGAAGACTTGTTAGGTCAGGGAACAACGACATTACAATATATTGATATTTAACTGTCACTTATTCAAAAGATATATCATTTATTGAAAATACCGGACCATCTTTACAGGTCATTTTATAAACATTATTTATTTTAACGGCACAACCTTGGCAAACTCCTGTTCCGCAAGCCATCTTTTGTTCAAGTGATGCATATCCTGAAATATTTTTTCCTTTTGCTATATCCGTAACTTTTTTCATCATAGGAGTCGGTCCGCAGACATAAATAACACTTTCCTGTTTTATTTGTTTTTGCAATAAATCTGTTATAAAACCTTTATATCCGTAAGAGCCGTCTTCCGTAGAAATAAAAATTTCCCAACCGGTTTTTTTTAATTCGTCCAAACACATTAATTCTTCTTTTTTCCTGACACCATAGTATAAACTACCTTTTACTTTTAAAGAGGTTGCCAAAAAATGAATTGATGCTATACCTGTTCCGCCTGCAACAAGAACCGGTTTAATATTTTCTTTTATATCCAAATTGTATCCCTGTCCTAAAGGACCTAAAACTTTTAGTTTTTCTCCAACAGGTAAAGTTGACAGAATATCAGTTCCTTTCCCGACAACTTTATATAAAAAAGAAACAGTATTTGTTTTTTTATCCGTAGAGTAAATACTTAACGGTCTTCTTAAAAAAACTTTTTCAAAACCTATCATACAAAATTGCCCTGCAACCGCTACGGATGCTATCTCTTTTGATATTACCGAAAATTTATAAAAATTTAAACAAATATTTTTATTTTCCGCTATTTCTAATTGATAATCCCATCTTTTAATGTCCAAATTATTTTACCTCCTACTATAGTCATTACTGCACAACCTTTAAATTTTCTTCCTATAAAAGGCGAATTTTTGCTTTTTGATAAAATATCTTCTTTTTTTAATTCATATTTTTGTTCCAAGTCTATAATTGTAATATCTGCAATAGAACCGACTTGTAAAGTTCCTCTATCTTTTAATGAAAATATTTTTGCAGGATTTGTTGTCATTTTAGATATTGCCTGTTCCAAAGTTAAAACTTTTTTATCTACAAGTTCACTCAATATAAGAAGCAATGCTGTTTCAAAGCCTATAATTCCAAACGGTGCCAAATCAAACTCTTTGCTTTTTTCTTCAAGAGTATGAGGAGCATGGTCAGTAGCTATACAATCAATAGTTCCGTCTTTTAAACCGTCTTTTATTGCTTCAACATCCGTTTGTGTTCTTAAAGGAGGATTCATTTTATAACTTGTATCATAATTTTGAACATAATCATCGGTCAAAGAAAAATAATGAGGGCAAGTTTCGCAGGTAACATTTAAACCTTTCTTTTTTGCCTGCCTTACAAGTTCTACCGAGCCTGCCGTTGAAACATGAGCTATATGAAGTTTACCGCCGGTAAGTTCACAAAGCATTATATCTCGTGATACCATTATTTCTTCACTTTGCCGTGGAATACCTCTAAGACCGAATATCATAGAATTTTTACCTGCATTCATAACACCGTTTTTTGACAATTCTTTATCTTCGCAATGTGATATTACGGGTAAATTAAACATTTTGGTATATTCCAATGCTCTTCTCATCATTTGAGAACTTGTTACCGGAACACCGTCATCACTTACGGCAACAATTCCTGTTTTTTTTAATATGCCTATCTCTGCAAGTTCTTTGCCTAAAGAGCCTTTTGTTATACAACCGACAGGAAATACATTTACCTTTCCTTCTTTTTGAGCTTTCATAAGAATATACTCTACAGAAGGAGCATTATCCGTAACGGGTTTTGTGTTCGGCATACAAAATACTGTTGTAATTCCGCCTTTTGCCGCTGACATAGTTCCCGTTTTTATTGTTTCTTTTTCTTCTTGACCGGGTTCTCTTAAATGAGAATGAACATCTATTAATCCCGGAACTGCAATTTTGTTTTTACCGTCAATCACTTTTTCCGGCTTGTCGGACAGTTTACTTACTATTTTCCCGTCTTCAATAAAAATGTCATCAATTTTATTTGTGTCGGTTGAAGGGTCAATAATTTTTATATTTTTTATTTGAATCAACATTTTATCCTCTATTTTTTTCGTTTATTTCTTGCGGTAGATAAAAGATGAAGAACCGCCATTCTGACAGCAATTCCGTTTGTTACCTGTTCATTAATAACAGCTGACGGGCTGTCTGCAACTTCAGAGGATATTTCTATTCCTCTGTTCATAGGACCGGGATGCATAATTAAAACATCAGGTTTTGCTTTCAAAAGTCTTTCTTTTGTTACCTGATAAAACTCAATATATTCATGATCCGACGGGAAAAAATTTTCCTGTTGTCTTTCCCTTTGTATCCTTAAAATATTTATAACATCCACATCTTTTATTGCTTCATCCAAATTATAAAAAACTTCAACTCCCAATTCTGATATGTTTTGCGGAATTAATGTCGGCGGACCTACAACTTTAACTTTTGCCCCGAACTTTGTTAATGCCCAAATATTTGATTTTGCTACTCTGCTGTGCAATATATCTCCAACCAATAAAACTTTCAAACCCTCAATTCTTTTTTTCTTCTCATACATTGTAAAAAGGTCTAAAAGTCCTTGTGTAGGATGTTCATGAAAACCGTCTCCGGCATTTATGATTGAAGCATTTAAATTT
>ONUQ01000162.1 GCA_900321055.1 uncultured Elusimicrobia bacterium | reverse complement strand
TATGGTAATGAAAAAAAATGAAGAATTTTCTCTATGGAAAAAAAGTAAACCTTGCTGAAATGGCAGGAAAAAGTAAAACTTCTCGTTCTTCCGGAATTTACAGTTTATATTTATAGAAAATAAAGATTGTGGCGATAGTGACCAATAAAAGAGATACAACCAGTTGATTTTCAATTAATAATTTAGCATAATACACGGTTTTACTATACGAATATATTTTTTATTAAGGAGAAAAAGATGTTAAGAAGAATGTTGTCAGTTTCAATATGTTTAGGTCTTATTTCTTTATCTTTTGTCGGTTGTTCAAAAAAAGAAGAGCAACAAGTTCAACAGCAAGCACCATTGGTTCAAGCTGTTAAATCTATAAAAACAGATATTCCTGCAGATATAGAATATCCTGCACAAGTAGCAGGTTCATTAGAAGTTGCAGTTAGAGCACAAGTTGGTGGAATACTTAAAGAAAGATTATATAAAGAAGGGGAATATGTAAAAAAAGATTCCGTACTTTTTGTTATAGATCAAGAACAATATAAAATAGAACTGGAAAGAGCCAAAGCATCGTTGGAACAAGTAAGCTCTGAAGTACAAAGAACAAAAAGGGATTATTTAAGGATGAAAGAATTAATTGCAGATAATGCAGTTAGCCAAAAAGATTATGATGATTCTTTATCTGCTTATGAAAGAGCTCAAGCAAACTATAAAGCATCAAAAGCAGTTGTAGATGATGCACAAAGAAATTTAAATTATACAAGGGTAAAAGCACCTATTTCAGGTATAGCAAGAAAAGAAAATCATTCTGTTGGTAGCCTTATTTCCGTTGCCGGAGACGAGGCTCTTCTTACAACAATGGTTCAAATAAATCCTTTGTATATAAATTTTTCGTTGCCTGCAGGACAGGTTGCTAACCTCAAAAAACAATACGATGCAAAAAAAATTAGAATTTGAAGATAAAGTAAAAGTTGATATTATATTGCCGGACAATAGTATATACAAGCAACAAGGTGATATTATATTTTTTGATAGTGCCGAGGATCCTTTAACATCTACGATTGCCGTAAAAGCAGAAGTTCAAAATCCAAATTATGAAAGCAATCTTAAGCCCGGTCAGTTTGTTAAGGTAAAAATAAGAGGTATAAATTTTAAAGGGACGGTTATTATTCCACAATCTGCTTTGATAGAATCTCCAAATGGTACGGTTGTTTATGTGATAGATGAAGCTAACAATAACATTGTTTCGGCAGTTCCCGTATCAGCACAGATAAAAGATGCTGTAGCAATTGTTTATTCAGGATTAAAAGGTGGTGAACTTGTTGTTTCAGGTGGAGCTTTAAAGGTTTATCCCGGTGCACCAGTAATA
This sequence comes from uncultured Elusimicrobia bacterium, assembly GCA_900321055.1. Lineage (GTDB taxonomy): Bacteria > Elusimicrobiota > Endomicrobiia > Endomicrobiales > Endomicrobiaceae > Ruminimicrobiellum > Ruminimicrobiellum tauri. The sequence continues at coordinate 7,630 of ONUQ01000162.1, read as the reverse complement.
ACGGAAATTAAAGAATTTATTTTGCCTGACAACGTGAAAGAGGCAAATGATAAACAGTCTGCTAAAAAAGAAGAAACTTATATTTGTCAAAGTTGTGGTATGCCAATTAAAGAAGAAAGGTTATTCGGTACAGAAGCAGACGGTAGTAAAAATAGAGATTATTGCAAATATTGTTACAAAGATGGTAAATTTAATATAGACAAGCCATTAAATGAATTTATAAATTTATCTGCAAAGTATATGACGATAGAAAATGATGACATAACAGAAGAACAAGCTAAGGCAATACTATCTGAAAAGTTGCCTAAACTAAAAAGATGGAGTACGGAAAAAAATGCTGAACAAAAACAAACAACAAAACAAAAAGTTGCAAACAAAGTTCAAAATTCAGTAGAAAACAATTCTCCACAAGATAAAAAAGCCGTAACCGGTTTACAAAAAGAAGAAATTGTAAAAGAAAATGGACAACCTGCACAAGGAACTACAAATAATGAGCAGGAAAATAAAGAAAATACAAAAACAGCACAAAAAAGTGCAGAAAATAAATAATAAAAATAAAAAATCGGAGTAACAAATGTTTTCAAAATTTTTTATCAACAGACCTATTTTTGCTATGGTAATATCTATAGTTATATTGCTAGCGGGAACAGTATCTATTTTAAATTTACCTATTGCTCAATATCCGAATCTTACACCGCCATCAATAGTTGTTTCGGCACAGTATCCCGGAGCAACGGCAGAAGTTGTTTCTGAAACAGTTGCGGCTCCGCTGGAAGATAAAATTAATGGTGTAGAAAATATGATGTATATGGAATCTATGTCAACATCTAACGGAGATATGTCACTTACTATTTCTTTCAAAGTTGGATCGGATTCCGATAAGGCACTTATTGATGTTAACAATAAAGTTCAAGTTGCACAATCAAGTTTACCTGAAGATGTTAGAAGGTACGGTCTTACTGTAGAAAAGCAAAGCACAAGTATATTAAAATTAATTTCTATATATTCTCCGGATAAAACTTTAGATGCTACATATATGGGAAACTATGCTTTGGTTAACATAGTGACAGATTTAAAAAGAATAGAAGGTGTTGGTGATGCAAAAGTTCTTACATCAAACGATTATTCAATAAGAATATGGCTTAAACCGGACATAATGTCTAAACTTAATCTTACACCTTCAGAAGTTATGCAAGTTGTTACGGAACAAAATGCTCAAAGAGCGGCAGGAAGAGTGGGACAGTATCCTATACCTAAAGGGATAGAAAGATCTTATACAATAGTTGCTCCCGGCAGATTAAAAACACCTAAAGAGTTTGAAGAAATAATTATAAGAGCAAATCAAGATGGTAGTACATTAAAGCTTAAAGATATAGCGGATATTGAACTTGGAGCACAAACTTATGAAATAGCTGCACAAAATAATTCTTACCCTGCAGTTCCTATAGGAATTTATCTTTCTCCGGGAGCTAATGCCGTACAAGTTTCTAAAGATGTTGATAAACTTATTAAAGATTATTCAAAAAGGTTTCCTGCCGGGATGGCTTATAGTATTCCTTACGATACAACAAAGGTTATTACAGCTTCTATAGAAGAAGTTATTCATACACTTTTTGAAGCAATGATTCTAGTGTTTATAGTTGTTTTTATTTTCTTAAAGAATTGGAAAACAACTTTGATTCCATGTTTAGCTGTCCCTGTATCTATCGTTGGTGCATTCGCAGGAATGTTGTTGTTTGGTTTTTCAATAAATACACTTACATTGTTTGGTGTTGTTCTTGCAATAGGTATTGTTGTGGACGATGCCATAGTTGTTATTGAAAATGTTGAAAGAATTATGGAAGAAGAAAAACTTCAGGTAAAAGAAGCAACAATAAAAGCTATGAATGAAGTTACAGGTCCTGTAATAGCGATAGTTTTAGTTTTGTGTTCTGTGTTTATTCCGGTAGCATTTATGGGTGGCTTTACAGGAATAATGTATCAACAATTTGCTGTTACGATTGCAATATCCGTAGTATTATCCGGTTTAGTTGCATTAACTCTTACACCGGCATTATGTGTAATGCTTTTAGGGGAAAAACAAGGTGGTGGTTGGTTAACACCATTTTTTAATTGGTTTGACAAAATGTTTGCTTTACTTACAAACTTTTATATGAACCTTGTAAATTTTTTTATAAAAAGAAAAACAATTGCCTATTCTATACTTTGCATTATAATAGCATGTATGATATTGTTGTTTAAAATCATACCATCAACACTTGTTCCTGAAGAGGATCAAGGTGTTGTTATGGGTGCATTAATGTTAGATGAAGCAACTTCTCTTAATAAAACAATTACTGCTGCTGCTAAAGTAGAGGATATTTTATTAAAATCTTATAATGTAGCACAAGAACTGTCTATGGCAGGATTTAATATATTAAGCGGAACTTCCAAAAATAATGCCGCATCTTTCTTTATAATGTTAAAGGATTGGAAAGATAGACCCGGCAAAAACAATTCTTCTATGTCAATTGTAATGCAATTAACAGCTCAATTGTATCAGGCAATTGCGGAAGGTTATGCAGTCTTATTTAATCCTCCTGCAATTATGGGTTTATCAACAACAGGTGGTATTGAGGGATATATACAAAATAGAGGTGATGGTTCAAGCAAAGATTTAGAGGCAAAAGTTATGTAATTTATTTTAGCAGCACAGGAACGAAAAGAACTTGCCGGTACAATAACAACATTTAGTGCTTCTACACCTCAATTAAAAATGATAACGAATGAAGTAAAAGCAAAATCTATGGGTGTATCTTTAGACGACCTTTATGCAACGATACAAGGAACATTTGGTACAGCATACATAAATGACTTCAATAAGTTAGGAAGATGTTTTAAAGTTATGATGCAAGCAAAGGGTGTATATAGAACACAAGCGAGTGATATTGCAAATATTTATGTAAAATCGTCTACCGGGAAAATGATATCCTTAGATTCATTGGTTACACTTCAACCGATAGTCGGTTCAGACACTATCCAAAGATTTAATGTTTTTCCTGCAGCAAAAATTATAACAAATCCTGCTCCCGGTTATAGTACGGGACAAGCTATTAAAGCTATGGAAGAAACAGCGGAAAAAGTTTTAGGTTCAAATTATTTCTTATCTTGGACAGGAACAGCATACCAAGAAAAATTAGTTTCTTCTTCGTCAACGGTAGCATTATTATTAGGTCTTTTATTGGTATTTTTAATTCTTTCTGCACAATACGAAAAATGGAGTTTGCCATTTGCTGTTATATGTGGTGTTCCGTTTGCAGTGTTTGGTGCATTAGTTGGAGTATATTTTAGAGGTTTAGCAAACGATGTTTATTTTCAAGTTGCATTGTTAACACTTATAGGGCTTTCTGCTAAAAATGCTATATTAATTGTAGAATTTGCAGTTTTGTTAAGGGAACAAGGTAAATCTTTAGTTGAATCGGCTGTTACGGCGGCAAAGATGAGATTTAGACCTGTTATTATGACTTCGTTAGCATTTATTTTAGGTTGTGTACCTTTAGCAATAAGTACGGGGGCAGGTTCTGCCAGCAGACATTCTATAGGAACAGCTGTTGTTGTAGGTATGTTATTTTCTACAATATTTGTTCCTTTATTTATACCATTGTTTTTTATGCTAATATATAGGTTGAGTGAAAAATTTGGTAGTAAGAATAAAAATACTGTTGAAAAAATAAATTAGAGGTAAAAAAATGAAAAATGTAATAGTTCCTTTACTTGCAACTATATTTCTATTTTCTGCTTGTGCAAGCAAAACACCTAAGGTTGAACTCGCGGATAATCTAGTAGAACAAGAAAAAATAAGTGAACAAGAAAAAAGCGAAACAAAAAGTGAAGTTAAAGATATTCAAGAAAAGTGGTGGGAAATATTTAATGATGAAACATTAAACTCTTTAGAAGAAGAAGCGATAAAATATAACTACGATTTGAAAAAAGCAATGTCTAGAATGAGACAATCAAAAGCTAAACTTGCAGTTGCAAGATCATACTATTTTCCGTTAAATAGATGTGTTTGGAGAAATGTCTGATTCTAAAACAAATAAAGTTTTTAGAGCTAATGGTGTTAGAACCAATAAGTTTACTGTTGGTTTAATGGCTTCTTATGAAATAAATTTATGGGGAGCATATTTTAAAAATGCCAAATCTGCAAAAAAGGATTTCTTAGCCAGCAAGGTAGATAAAGATGCCGTAAAGTTAATGTTAACTGCACAAGTAGCACAAACTTATTTTACGGTCTTGGCATTAAATGACCAATACAATATAGCAAAAGAAACATTGAAGATAAGAGAAGATAGTTACAATGTTTATGATAGCAGATTTAAAAAAGGTGTTATAAACGAGCTTGACTTAAGAAGAGTAGAAGCAGAAATGGAAAGTGTTAGAGCACAAGTTTACGAAATAGATGCTCAATTAAAAGTTGCTCAATCTTCTTTAAATGTGTTAGTTGGAAAAACTCCGAAGTTTATTGTTCAAAATACTTTAGAACCAAAAACAAAAATAGAAGATATAAGTGCTAACATTTGTTTACCACAAAATATTCCTTCCGATTTGTTAACAAAAAGACCGGATATAAAAGCTATAGAATATAAACTGGAATCTGTATCTGCTTCAGCCAGTTCGGTAAAAGCAGAGATGTTTCCAAAAATTTCTTTAACAGGTATGACAGGTTTTGCAAGTCAAGAATTAGAAGATTTGTTTAAAAAGGACAAAGATGGTAATTATCGCGATACTTGGAACTATTCCGGCAAAATTTCTATGCCATTATTTTATGGTAGAAGAAAAATAAAAAATTATAAAGTAGCGAAAGAACAATACGAAGAAATGACACAAGAATATTTAGGTACGATACAAACTGCATTTAAAGAAACATTAGATGCAATAAACAATGTTGAAATAAGCAAACAAACTATAATAGCTTACAAAAAACAAGAAAGTGCATTATCTAAAAGTTTTGTATTGGCACAAAAAAGACAAAAAGCAGGTATTGCCGATTTGTTAGATGTTTTAGATGTTCAAAGAATGTGGTTACAAGCACAAATGAACTTAGTAAATGCGAGAAAATCGCAGTTGGTATATATTGTAGATGTTTGTAAATCGTTAGGTGGCGGATGGAAAGAAGAAAAGCTATAATTCAAGTTGTTCTGTTAAATTAACAAACAAGAGAAAAATTTATAGTTTGATATGAAACAAAGAATTAAAAAGTCACAGTGTATGAAATAAATGTAAGCAGTTTATTAGATTTTTTTATTAGAAATTTTAGTCCAAAATATAAATTTTTATCGTCGCTTGATTTAGTCTCGTTTAATTCTAAGTTGACATCAAACATTATAAATTGCTAAAATCAGTCTAGTTTGTAATTTATAAAGCAATATGTTTTTACAAAAAAAATAGCAGAAAGGAGTAATTTTTTATGGCAAAATTTGTGTATTCGTTTGGTGGCGGAAAAGCAGATGGTAATGAAAAAATGAAAAATCTTCTCGGTGGAAAAGGAGCAAACCTTGCTGAAATGGCAGGAAAAGTAAAACTTCCGGTTCCTCCCGGATTTACAATTACAACTGAAGTTTGTACTTATTATTACGACAATAAAAAAACCTATCCAAAGGAACTTGAAAAACAAGTTTCAACAGCTTTAAAAGCAGTTGAAAAAATTATGGGTAAAAAATTCGGTGATCCTAAAGATCCTCTCTTAGTATCCGTAAGATCCGGTGCAAGAGCTTCCATGCCGGGTATGATGGAAACCGTTTTAAATGTAGGTCTTACATCAAAAACTCTCCCGGGATTAATCGTAAAAACAAAAAATGAAAGATTTGCTTATGATGCATATAGAAGACTCATTATGATGTACTCCGATGTTGTTATGGAAAAATCTGCAGGAATAGAACCGGCAGATGATATGGGCATCAGAAAACAACTCGAAAGAGTTATGGATAAAGTTAAAAAAGATAAAGGTGTAACAAAAGATACCGAACTTGATGCAAATGATTTGAAAAAACTTTGCGAAGAGTTTAAAGTAGTTGTTAAAAAAGTTTTAGGTAAAGAATTTCCTGACGATCCGATGAAACAACTTTGGGGTGGAATCGGAGCTGTTTTTGCATCATGGAACGGAAAAAGAGCTATTGCTTACAGGAAAATTGAAGGAATTCCTGAAGATTGGGGTACAGCTGTAAATGTTCAAACAATGGTATTTGGAAATATGGGCGACAATTCAGCAACAGGTGTTGCTTTTACAAGAAATCCCGGAAACGGAGATGCTCATTTTTATGGAGAATATCTTATAAATGCACAAGGAGAAGATGTTGTTGCAGGTATAAGAACTCCTGCTTCCATTAACGAAGCAACAAAATCAGAACAAAACAAAGGCGAAGTTTCTCTTGAAAAGTTTATGCCTAAAGTTTATAAAGAACTTGATTCAATACAGAAAAAGCTTGAAAAACATTATAGAGATATGCTTGATATTGAATTCACAATTCAAGAAGGTAAATTGTGGATGTTACAATGCAGAGTAGGAAAAAGAAACGGTCCGGCTGCAGTTAAAATGGCAATGGACATGGTAAAAGAAAAGCTTATTACAAAAGAAGAGGCTGTACTTAGAGTTTCTCCTGCACAATTAGATGAGTTACTACATCCTATTATAGATTCTAAAGCAGAAAAAGGTGCAAAAATTTTAGCAAAAGGTCTTCCTGCAGGTCCGGGAGGAGCTAACGGACAAATCGTATTTTCAGCTGAAGATGCTGTTGCATGGAATCAAAAAGGTAAAAAAGTTATTCTTGTTAGAGAAGAAACAAATCCTGAAGATGTTGAAGGTATGAGAGCAGCTCAAGCTGTATTAACCGCAAGAGGCGGTATGACCTCACATGCTGCACTTGTTGCAAGAGGATGGGGAAAATGCTGTATAGTAGGTTGTGGAGATGTTTCCGTTGATTTAGCAAAGAAAACGATGACAATCGGTGATAAGATATTTAAAGAAGGTGATTATATTACTCTTAACGGAACAAAAGGATTTGTTTATGACGGAGCATTGGCAATGGTTGATGCTACGGAAAATAAAATCTTGTTTGATTTCTTAAAGGTTTGCGATTCTATAAAAAAATTAAAAATTAGAACAAATGCAGATAATCCTCAAGATGCAGAAAAAGCAAGAGCTTTTGGTGCAGAAGGTATCGGTCTTTTTAGAACGGAACATATGTTCTATGGGGAAAACTCAGAAAAACCTTTATTTGCATTAAGAAAGATGATTGCATCGGCGACAACAGAAGAAAGAAAGAAAGCTTTAGACGAAATGTTCCCATTTATGAAATCCAGTATTAAAGGAACAATGAAAGCTATGGACGGATTTGCAGTGACAATAAGATTGTTGGATCCACCGTTACACGAATTTATTCCAAGAGAAAAAGCTCAACAGGAAACAATTGCTAATAGTTTAAATATTTCTTTGGATGAATTCAAATCAAGAGCAGAAGCTCTTCATGAATCTAACCCTATGATGGGACACAGAGGAGTAAGATTGGGTGTTACATATCCTGAAATAACAGAATATCAAGTTAGAGCAATATTTGAAGTTGCAGTTGAGCTTTTGAAGGAAGGAAAAAAAGTT
>ONUQ01000161.1 GCA_900321055.1 uncultured Elusimicrobia bacterium | reverse complement strand
CTGTCTTCAAGCAAATCTTTCAAATCTTTTCTGCTTTGTGCTTGTAAGGGAGTTTGTCTTAAAAAATCTTTACATTTACAAAACTGTTCGTAAAGTTGGTCATCTAAATCGTTTCTGTCGGTTAATACAACAATGGTAGGGCTGTTTAATGCTGTTTGTAACAAATGAGCATAAAACACCATAGACAAACTTTTTCCGCTACCCTGTGTATGCCAAAACACTCCGCCTTTACCGTCTGTTTGTGTAGCAATTATAGTAGATTTAATTGCTTTTTTTACTGCAAAATATTGGTGATATGCAGATAAAATTTTATATTTTTCTATACCTTCATTAGAAAAACAAATAAAGTTTTTTAATATATCAAGCAACCTTTCTTTTTGAAACATACCTTCAAAAAAAGTGTCAAACCGTGCATACTGTGTATTTTCATAGTTGCCGTCTTTTGTTTTCCATTCCATGTATCTGTCTTCGCCGGATGTAATAGTTCCCACTTTGGATGTAAGTTGGTCGCTCATAACCGTTATTGCATTATAAGCAAACATAGCAGGAATTTCTTTCATATAGTTTCTTATTTGTCTGTAAGCTTCGGAAACATCCGTTTCCTGTCTTGACGGTGATTTAAGTTCCATTAAAACAACGGGAATACCGTTTAAAAAAATTAAAATGTCGGGCTTTCTTTCACTGTTTTCAATAAATGTCCATTGATTTGCAATTATAAAAGAATTGTTATTTATATTATTAAAATCTGCAAGGTAAACTATTGAAGATGTTTTATTACCGTTTTCCAAATATTCAACGGTAATTCCGTTTTGAAGATAATCGGTAAATGTAATATTTTGTTGAACAATATCAACGGCATCAAAATTTTTCAATTTAAAAATTGCTTCTTTAATTGCTTTTTCCGGAACGGTTTTGTTTAGTTTATAAATACTTTCTTCCAAAACTTCTTCGTATAAAGGACTATAAAAATTTCTGTTTTCAATATCGGGTCCGTAAATATGTTGGTAACCCATATTTTTAAACAGTTCTACAACCGAATTTTCATAATTTTCTTCCGTATAGTTTACAGTCATTTCTGCTCCGTTTTTTCTTATCTTTCAAATTTTTTATTTTCTCAATTTCTCTGTCAAAATCGGAAATATAATTTTTATCTTGAACAATTCTGTATTTTTCATATTCTTTTAATGCTAATTCTTTTGCAATTTCATGGCTAACTTTTCCTAAGTTTTTTAGTATATCATATTCATTATATTTTAAAAAAGTATTCAACTTTTCAACCCAATCTTTCATATACATCACTTTATGTCTAACAGCCTGTAATTCTGCATAATCAATATACATTGATACTATTCTATTTAAATGTTCAAGTTCATCTTTTGTTAAATAATTTTTTGCCACCGTTGTGTCACTTGGTAAAATTTTACCTTTAGGTGCTTTTTTCCAGGTGTTTAATCCCATAAATTTTTTATTACTATCCGCTCTGTATTTAATAATTTCTGCAGCAGTATGACCTGTAATTGCAAAATGTAGTTTGTTTTGAACAGTTGCAAAAAATTCTTTTGTTATTTCTACATCAGAATTATAATCAATTGATGTTGCATAAATATCTGTTATTTTTTGATATGACATTCTTTCAGATGTTCTAATTTCTCTTATTTCTTCCAATAATTCATCAAAAAATTTCATATCAAGTTTTGAACCATGTATAAATCTTTCTTTGTTTATAGCAAACCCTTTATGTATATACTTTTGTAAAATTGTCGTCGCCCATTGACGAAATTGTATACCTCTTTCAGATTTGACTCTATAACCAACTGCAATTATAGCCTCAAGCGAATAACATGTTAAATTCCTTGATATTGTTCTTATTCCTTCTTTTTGAACTTGTAAGTAATCCTTACAAGTTGCAGTTTTGTTCAATTCTTTATCTTCATATATGTGTTTTAAATGGAGTGTAATATTTTGTGTTGTAGTTTCAAATAATTCAGCCATTTTTTTCTGAGTAAGCCAAACATTCTCATCCGCATACAATACATCTATTTTTATCTGCCCATCATTAGAATTGAAAAATATTATTTGATTATCGTTTATAGATTGTTTCATTATTATCTCCAAAAATCTATTATATTACTTTACCCTATATAACAAATCAACCGAATTTTCATAATTTTCTTCCGTATAGTTTACAGTCATTTCTGCTCCGTTTTTTACTTTTATATTTCTATAATTAAAAATTTACAAATAAGAAACAGGAATAATCATATCTTTATTTTGTAATGGAATTAAATTGTCATACATACAAATAATTCCGCCTGTTGCCCTTTGCGGATTTTTTAAGTTATCAAGTATATTAAATGATTTAATGTCAGCTATATTCGGATTTGATGTCTTTTTAATTTCAATAGGATACAAACACCCGTTTTCAAATATCAACAAATCTATTTCTTTACCGTCTTTATCTCTATAATAATATATCGGTGGCTCTAACCCTGCATTATAATAACTTTTTATTATTTCCGATATTATAAAAGTTTCAAAAAATGCTCCAGCCATCGCTCCGTTTTCTAAAACATCCTAATTATTCCATTTTGTTAAAAAAGCACAAAGTCCTGTATCAAGAAAATATATTTTAGGTGTTTTTATTGTTCTTTTAATTACATTATTTGAATAAGGATATAAAAGATAAACTATATTTGATGTTTGTAAAACCGATAACCACCTTTGAGCAGTCGGTTGAGATATTCCAACCTCTTTAGATACAGAAGAAAGGTTTAATAAATTACCTGTATTTGCTGCAATTACTCTCATAAATTGTAAAAATTTCAATTCGTCACCTACTTGTGTTAAATCTCTAACATCTCTTTCCAAATATGTTTTTAAATATGTGGAATAATATAAAGACCAATCATTTTT
>ONUQ01000117.1 GCA_900321055.1 uncultured Elusimicrobia bacterium | reverse complement strand
AATTGCACTTACCGGAAGTGCTGATATATTAAAAAATTGATTTAGTACCAGCTCTGTTGATATTTCTACCGATTTCATAATAGTTTTTTTCTGTTCTTCAAAATTCAATAAATTCATTGAACTTATCAAAACAAAAAAAGCCAATACACAAGACAGTATCTTGTGCTTTATGGAAACTGCTGAAGTTATAGAAAAAAACTCTTTTTCCATATTACTATGTATTGTATTAAAAAATAGTTTCTAATGTAAAGAATGTGTATCAGTTATACAACATACATGTTATAATAAATCTCATAACTTATATCCGGTGCCTACACTTATTTATCTAAAATCCGTTTTACTTGCAGAAACATTACCATTATTGCTATTTTTTTATTTTGTGTACAACATCAACGGACTTCTGTTTAAGCAACGGTGTAATTACCGTGGTGCTTACAAAAGTTTTTACTTTATGTCCCGCACAATAAAAGTTTTTCGGCAGGAGAAACATCAGCTCTAAACTCAACTAAATATTCCCCTTTACCTGTTTTCATCAAAGATTATTTTTTATTTCAGTCCGTACTGCTCAATTAATTTATCCAAAGTAACACTTGAACCGCTTGCAATATCATTATCAATTGCAGACTTGTGAGTTATTATAGCAGTAATAATTTCAACTGAAGGTTCTTCGTTTGCTCTAACCGAAATCCAACTTCTTTCATTAACATATATTGTAACCTGATTACCTTGAGCATCCCATTTACCGACTAATTGACCTTTGTTATAAATATTTTTAGATATTATTTTTTCGTTAAAAGCTACATAAACCAACTCTTTATTCATATTATAATACTGTGTAACTTGTGTCTTTAAATCATAAGTATAAACTAAAGTATTACCGTTCCAATTAAATTCTTTTATCTTTACACCATCTTTTTCCGTATAAGTCTGCCTTTGTTGTTCATCATAATAAGTCTTTGTGCCATCAACAACATTTTCTACATATTTTATAAGTTTCTCACCTTTACTGTTAGTATAGTATACATATTTTTCTAAAACATTACCGTTTGTATCATTTACCGTATCTATGGATCCATCGGAATTATATGTTACATTCTTAAGTGTTGTATACAATTCTTTTCCGTCTATACTATACTTTGTTACTTCTAAAGAATTATCACCATTATAATTAACAGAATATCTTTCATTATCATAATACTTTGTAATTATGGCACCTTTATCGTTCTTTGTACAATTTCTCGTTCCGTCCTCATTAAAATATGTTTTATTTCTCGTTAAATTATCCAAAACATAATCTAAAATTTTATTTCCCTTAGAATTTTTCTTATACACATAAACCGAAGTTTCTATTCCGTTAGAATCTTCAATATAAGTAACAGAACCTTGTTTATCATAATGAGTAGTAGAAAAAACTACTTTTACCGAAACTTCTCCGCTGTCTGTTTGTTGTACATTAAAAGAATATTGTCTTGTTGAAACTAAACTGCCTTTATAATTTTTATCTTTTTCTTTAGAATCAACGGTAAGAACATTTTTTCTTGTAGGATCACTTTCATCCAGTATATAACTAACATCTCCGTATTGATATGTTTTTAAAACATATCCGTCAACATCAACATCAACTTTAGCTCTTCCATAATCATCGTAATATGTTCTTCCCTTTGTCATTTCGTTTTGAACATAGTCAAGTTTTGATCCTTGATCTTTATAATGATAAGTAGCCGTCACATTTTTATCCTTATCGTAAACAACAGACGGTTTTCCATCACCGTTTAATGCGGTATACCCTACAATTTCATTTTTATCATTTCTTGTTTCCTGCAATAAACCGCTACCTCTTATATTTGTTGTTACACTTTTCAATTTACCGTCAGCATCTATTTTTTTAGTTGTTCCGCCCAATTTAAAAGACATAGAACCGTCTTTCGCTATGGAAAGAGTCATTTTCCCGTCGGGAGTATAATAAATCCTGTTTCCTTCTGAATCCGTAGAAGCAACCGGCATATTCGGCAAAATACGAACCATTTCGTTCGGCTTTGCAAAATCTCTTAAATCAGAAACCGTCCTTCCTTCAGGTCCGAATGAATACGGACTTGGCGATTGCAAAAAAGAGGCATATATATTATTCGTCAGTACATTTGTTGCCGAAAACAAAAAAGTTATAATTAAAACTTGTATTTTTTTCATACCTCACCTCCTAAACATCTGCTTCTTCCCCATATACAGTATAGCAATAATATATAAAATTTAATATAAATACTTGCAAAATATTTGTAAAATATTAAACCAACTTTTTATAGTTGGCATCATAAACTTCATATATTTCAAATACACTTTCATCAATAACAACATACATATTGTTAGGAGAAACAATTTGTCTGCCCAAACATGCAACTTCTTTGCCATCTAAAACAGATAAATCCGCACCCTTTTTATATAACATATATTGATCATTGAAATCATCAGTTAAAATATAAGCAACATATTTATTACCGTTTTTATCCGTTCTTTCAACGGAAGAAACTTTACCTTTTACCACATCAAACATTATTCTGGTTTTAAGTTTTGCATTTATCTCTGCTCTTAATTCAGCTTTCTTTCTATCTTTATCTTTTAAATCCGTATTAGAACTATCCGATTCTTTTTTAGCGGTTTCGGTATTAATTTCGGATTTGTCGGCAAATACAATTTTATTGACATTAACGAATAATCTAACTTCGTTATTTTCTATCTTTTCGTTGTTTTTAGGAATTCTTACCCTGCCTAAAACACTGCAATTGCTACCAATCTTACCGCTTAAATCTTGATTTAAGTCTTCCAATACATAATATAAGTTATTATCACCCTTTAAATAATATACATTATCTTTTGATACTGCCAATTGACCGGAAATTTTCATTAACAACGGTGCAGTTTTATAGCTATCGCTTCTTTCCCATTTAGCTCTCATATATTTTGTAACTAAAACAGGTCCTACAGCCACAAGTACGGCACATACTAAAACAACACATCCTATTACTGTCCATTTTACATTTTTATTAGACGACATAATCTACTCCTCTCTTTTTTTATCTATATTTACATACTTTTTATTCCGTGTATCTTACATATAATAACATTTTTTTATAAAAACTTCCATAGTTTCCTTATTTTGCACAATCTATTGACAGAAAAATAAAAATATATTACAATCAAATTCGTGAATTTAATCACAATTAAAACATATAAACGAGGAGATGTAATTATGGCTAAAGACAAACAAACTGTTACTAAACAACCGGTTACTACTACAGATACAACTTTAGTTAACAGCAAAGAAACATTAGATGCATTGATTCAAAGAGTAAAAAAAGCTCAAAAAGAATATGCTCTTTTTACTCAGGAACAGGTAGACAAGATTTTTAAAGCAGCGGCAACGGCAGCAGACAAAGTAAGAATTCCTTTGGCAAAAATGGCCGTAGCCGATACAGGTATGGGTATAGTAGAAGATAAAATTATAAAAAATCATTATGCTTCAGAATATATTTACAATAAACATAAAAATGCCAAAACTTGCGGTATTATTAAAGAAGATATAAGCAACGGAATAAAAATAATTGCTACACCTTTGGGAGTTATTGCAGGTATTATTCCTACTACCAATCCTACATCAACAGCAATATTTAAGTCTTTAATTTGTTTAAAAACAAGAAATGCCATAATATTTTCACCTCATCCCAGAGCAAAAAAATCTACAATAGAAGCTGCAAAAGTAGTGTTGGATGCAGCAGTAAAAGCCGGAGCTCCAAAAGATATTATCGGCTGGATAGACGAACCTTCAATGGATTTGTCCAATCAATTATTACATCATCCTGACATAGATTGTATATTGGCAACAGGCGGTCCGGGAATGGTAAAGGCAGCATATTCTTCCGGAAAACCGGCATTGGGAGTAGGACCGGGAAATACTCCTGCAATTATGGATGAAACCGCAGATATAAAAATGGCTGTTTCTTCCGTTCTTATGTCTAAAACATTTGACAACGGTATGATTTGTGCTTCCGAACAATCGGTTGTAGTAGTAAAAGATATTTATGACGAAGTTAAAAAAGAGTTTGAATACAGAGGAGCTCAAATTTTAACGGAAGCGGATGCAAAAAAATTGGCAAAAATAATTTTAACCGATGCGGGAACCGTGAATCCTAAAATCGTAGGTCAATCGGCAACAACAATAGCAAATATGGCCGGAATAAAAAATGTAAAAGAAAATGCAAAAGTGTTAATAGGCGAACAAAAAGTTGTTGATGTAAAAGATCCTTTTGCTCATGAAAAGTTATCTCCGGTACTTGCCATGTATAAAGCAAAAGATTTTAACGAAGCAGTAGAAATTGCACATAAACTTGTTATGATTGGCGGAGCAGGACACACAGCTGTATTATATACGGATGACAGAACCGAAGACAGAATAAAATATTTTTCACAACAAATTCCTACCTGCCGTTTGTTAATAAATTCTCCGTCATCTCAAGGCGGTATAGGTGATTTATACAACTTTAAATTAGAACCGTCTCTTACACTCGGTTGCGGTTCTTGGGGCGGAAATGCAGTTAGCGGAAATGTCGGAGTAGAACATTTATTAAATTATAAAACAGTTGCAGAAAGGAGAGAAAATATGCTTTGGTTCAAAGTTCCACCTAAAATATATTTCAAAAGAGGTGCAACTGATTTGGCATTAAGAACTTTAAAAGGTTCAAAAAGAGCATTTATCGTTACAGACAGATTCTTATTTAATTCCGGTGCAATAAACACTATTACAAATGTGTTGGATTCAATAGATGTAGATTATCAAATATTCTTTGATGTAAAACCGGATCCTACAATAGCAACAATTAACGATGCTTTGGCTATGGTAAGAACTTATGAACCAGATGTTTTCATTGCCGTTGGCGGTGGTTCTCCCATGGATGCGGCAAAAATGATATGGTTAATGTATGAACAACCCGATACCGTATTTGAAGATATTTCAATGAGATTTATGGATATCAGAAAAAGAATTTGCCAAATTCCCGATTTAGGCAAAAAAGCTAAGATGGTTTGCATTCCTACAACATCGGGAACAGGTTCGGAAGTAACTCCTTTTGCAATTATTACCGATGAAAAAACTCATATTAAATATGCAATAGCAGATTATGCTTTAACACCGAACATTGCAATCGTAGATCCTAACTTTGTAGACAAAATGCCTAAAGGATTAACTGCAGCTTCAGGTATAGATGCTTTAGTTCATTCAATAGAGGCTTATGTTTCATGTATGGCTACAAACTTTACAAATGCTCATGCTTTAGAAGCAACAAAGCAAGTATTCAGATATCTTGAAAGATCTTATGTAAACGGTGCAAGCGACCCTGTTGCAAGAGAAAAAATGCACTATGCGGCAACAATAGCAGGTATGGCTTTTGCTAACTCATTCTTAGGATTATGTCATTCTATGGCACATAAGTTGGGTGCGATGTTTAATGTTCCTCACGGTGTTGCAAATGCATTACTTATAAGACAAATAATAAGATTCAATTCTACAGATTGTCCTAAAAAACAAGCAACATTCCCACAATATAAATATCCGTGTGCAAAAACAAAATATGCACAAATTGCCGATGAATTAGGCTTAAAAGGTAAAACCGAAGACGAAAAGGTTGATAATTTAATAACAGCTGTTGATAAGTTAATGAAAGCAGTAGAATTACCGGATTCAATAAAAGATTTTGGTGTATCGGAACAAGATTTTTATGCAAAACTTGATGAAATGGTT
>ONUQ01000160.1 GCA_900321055.1 uncultured Elusimicrobia bacterium | reverse complement strand
GCACCCAAAACTGAAATTTTCATTTATGCCTCTTATTTATTTAGAACTTTTTGAACCGGAAATTTTATTCTCTGTTCCATTTAAAAGTCTTTTTATGTTGCTAATATGTCTTATTATAACTAACAGTACAACAATTACGGAAAAAATTAAAAGTTCATAAGAACTTGACTTAATTATATTATGGTTACTAAAAAAATACATTCCTATCGGTAATGTTATTGAAGCAAATATTGATGATAATGAAACATATTTAGTTAATACAACAACAACCATAAATACTGTCAGTGAACATAAAGTTGCAATAGGATTTATTGCTAAAAAAACTCCTAACCCGACCGCAACACCTTTCCCGCCTTTGAATTTCAAAAATATACTGAAAACATGTCCTAATATAACTAATAACGAAACAATTATAATATAATAAACAACAGAATTTACAAATACAGATTCTTTAGCCGTATTTAAATTCCAAAAATACGGAACCAAATATACCGGAATAAACCCTTTTAATACATCTAAAATCAAAGTCAAAACACCTAAAGGCTTACTGATTGTCCTATAAACATTTGTTGCTCCGGGATTTCCGGAACCGTATTTTCTTATATCAACATTTTTAAACACTTTTGCTATAATCCAAGCAAAAGGAATTGAACCTAAAACATATACAAATATTAAATAAACAATATACATATTTTCTCGAAAAAAAATTAATCTTTAAATTTTTCTTTTGATATTTTCCTAAACTTTAGTATTATCGGAGTCCCTTTAAAAGAAAATTTTTCTCTTAATATATTTTCTAAATATCTTTTATACGAAAAATGTACCAATTCTAAATCGTTTACCGCAATTCTAAAAGTCGGCGGTTTTGTAACCGGTTGCTCAATATCTTTTATTTTTAAAACTTTACCTTTTCTTGCAAAAGGTGTTTTATCCGTAGCATATCTTATTGCTTCTCTAAGGTCTTCCGGTGGCACCATTTTAGAATATTCTCTATATATTATAGGTGCTAATCTAAAAATTCTATCTACTCTTTGTCTCGTTTTAGCAGAAATAAATATTATATCCGCCCAAGTCAAAAACTTTAATTTTTCTTCCAATTGTTGTTGAAACAGTTTTATTCTGTCTTCCTTATCTTCTATTAAATCCCACTTATTAACTGCTATAATACAAGGTTTCTTCTTTTCTATTATCATCCCTAAAATTTTTGCTTCAGTTTCACCTATGCCTTGTTCGGCATCCGCAACTAAAACTGCAATATCCGCATCGTCAAGAGCATAGTTTGTACTAAGTGTAGATAAATATTCTAAATCATCTTTTTGTTTGTTGCCTCTGTGAAGCCCTGCCGTATCTATCAACAAATAGTCTGTTTCATTATATGTAGCATGAACGGATAAAGAATCTCTTGTAGTTCCCGGCACATTATGAACTATACATCTGTTTTGTTGTGTAATTGAATTTACCAACGAAGATTTACCGACATTCGGTTTTCCTACAAATATTATTTTCAATAAATCTTCTTTGTTTTCTACAGTATCCGTATCACCAATCATATCATAAATCGTTTCTAAAAGTTCCACCATATTTCTGCCATGAGTAGAAGATACCGATATTACCGTTTCAAACCCTAATTGATAAAATTCGTAACTTTTAACTTCTTCTCTAATCGTATCTATTTTATTTACAACCAATATTACCGGTTTTTTACTGGCTCTTACGGATTTTGCAATTACAGGTTCATAAGGATGTATTCCTCTTTTACCATCAACTACAAATAAAATTATATCCGAACTTTCTATTGCTAAATTTAATTGTTGACTCATAGATTCGGAAAATTCAGAAACATCGCTACTCCACCCGGCAGTATCCGTAACAATAAAATGTTTATCTTTCCATACTACCTCATAATCATTTCTGTCTCTTGTTGTTCCTGCTATACTATGAACAATAGCTTTTTTTCTACCTATAAATCTGTTAAATAATGTTGATTTACCTACATTTGGTCTACCAACAATTGCAACTTTTTTATACATCTGTTCTCCGATATTTACCACAGAGGAAATATTAACAAATATCAAAATAAAATTTATAAACAAATTTTATAAATCAATTTTACATTAACAGATTTTATAATATTTATGAGTTTTTATCAATGAACTTTAGAAGTTTAATATTTTAATATATAAAAAACTTCTCTTAATTTTATATAAAACTTATATATTTTTTTTCTTTTGAACTGTTTTTTATCTTCAAAATCTTATTATTGTTATCGCTTTAGCATTGTTTTATAAAGAAGAAAACAAAAAAACAGTTTACTGTTTTTATATTTGTAAACAGCCTACATTATGAAATAATGTAATTATTTTAAATATTTATGTCTGAGAACTAAAAATGTAAGTTCTCGGCTGTTGCCATGATTTTATATTACTTAAAACTGCCCGACCTGGGCTCGAACCAGGACTATTCTGTTCCAGAGACAGATGTGTTACCAATTACACCATCGGGCAATTCAAACAGCATTTCAAGCAATACAGAGATTTTACAAAAACTTTATATATTTATCAATATCAATCAGCCAAAAAATATATGTTTTTGATAAAATTTTTTATATATTGTAAATTATACTGGTAAAAAATATTGGAGAATTGTAATGTCAGCGGAATTTGTACATTTACACAATCATACGGAATATTCGTTACTTGACGGTTTGACCAAATTAACAAAAAAAGGTAAACCGTTAGAACTTTTTAATATCATAGGAAAACAGTATCAAATGCCTGCACTTGCAATTACCGATCACGGTAACATGTACGGTGCAATGGAGTTTTATTGGGCATGTTTGGATAGCGGTATAAAACCTATTATAGGTTGTGAAGTTTATGTTGCCAAGAAAAGCAGGTTGGATAAAGATAAAGAAAATGTAGGGTATCACCATTTGATACTTCTTGCTAAAGATAACGAGGGTTACAGAAACTTATGTTATCTTGTAAGTGCCGGTTTTACGGAAGGTTTTTATTACAAACCGAGAATAGACAAAGAATTGTTACAGAAATATTCTAAGGGACTCATATGCTCCTCCGCTTGTTTAGCAGGAGAAATTGCAACACTTCTTTCTGCCGGTAATAAAGAAAAAGCAAAAGAAGTTGCCGGTTGGTATCAGGATGTATTCGGTAAAGGTAACTATTATCTTGAAATTATGGACAACGGTCTTGAACAACAAAAAGCAATAATTG
>ONUQ01000145.1 GCA_900321055.1 uncultured Elusimicrobia bacterium | reverse complement strand
TTGAAATGTTCAAATCCTGTAAAATAAGTTTTTTCCCTTCGGTATCTATTATTTCTTCAATTTTAGGTTTAGCGGAATTTTGTAAAAAGTTTTCTATCCAATTATAAAAATTTTCGGAATGTATAACTTTATCAAATAAAGAATTTATTGTTTTGTCAAAATATTTATTAAACAATGTTTCTATCTTTTCATGAATTTTTTTAAGAAATTCGTTGAATTTAATGTCTCCGTCTTTTGAATTTATCCAATTTAATAACGAATCACAAAGCGAAATTATTTCTTCTTCTATAATTCTTTGAGTATTTTCTTCACTGATTTTTTCATATATTATTTTTTCAACAGAATTCCAATTTATGAATTTAATTAAAAGATTGCTTATGTTTTCCGGACCGATAACGGTTCGCCCAACTTTCTTTCCAATTGATTTAAACATTGAGAATATATCAAAGTCTCCTTCATAATCATCACTATTAAAAAAATCTACAATTATTTTGCTTAATTCGGTTCGTATAATGTTCATTAAATCCGGAACTCTGTTTTGTAAAGTATTAACAATCTTTTTGGAAATCATATTTTTAATATCATCTTTTTTAACAAAATTTATAATGTAGTGAATATATTTTGTTACTCTTTTTTTAGATAACAGTTCCGGCATTTTTTCTTTTAAGTATTTTTTTATTTCCAAAATACCAAACTCAATAATTTTATCTTTGTTGTTTTCCAATAAATCTTTTATCCATAATTTTAACTTATTTATTGTATTAACATCTTGAATACGGTTTTTTATGATGTTGCATATTTCATCTGCAAGCTCTTTTGGCTTTACAAGTTTTTGTTCTATTTGTTCTCCTGCTTTTCTTGCAAGATTATTTTTGTTTTCAGGAATTAAACCTTGTTTCCAGAAACCTAATGTAATTATTTTTAGCCAATGAAAATCTTCTTTCTTATAAGGTTCAAACAGCATCTTTATTGCTATATAGTTTGTAAGATAACCTACCGCTGCAACAGAAAGGACCATTATTGTTTTTTGCAAATAGGTATCTTTTAAAATAAAATGGAACGGAATATTCAAAAACAAAATTAATATTATTAACAAACTCAAAGGAAACAGAATTACTTCACAATATGCAAAAAATTTTGTTTTTCCCTGAGAATTTGAAGCTACTTCAATTTTTTTCTTGAAAGTATTTATTATACTCACTGTTTTCTCCTTATTTTTTTATAAACGGAAAATTGAATATTATGAAAATATTTTTTTACCGATTCTTAACCAAGTTCTTCCACCGTTTAAGGAAAAGCATAAACCTAAGGATGTTGTTGCTAATATTTCTTTGCCTGTATCTACCAAATCTATAAATTCACCGATATTTGCTCTGGAAACATATCTTGTAAGCCAAGTTAGACCGTTATTTAAGGAAAATTCCAATCTGTGAGCATCTTTTGGCGATATTCTTAATAATTCTTTATTTAAAACTATCATTATAGGCATTTTTGCTTTCCTCCATTCTTTTCCTTATATTATACAAATAGTATGCGACAACTGTATGTCGTTATATTATTATTGTGAAATCCCATAAGAATTGCTTTTTAAAATAAAAACGGCTGACTTATTCCGTGATTCTCTAAAGACACAAAACAAACAGCCGTGGTTTAATGCCCAAAAGGGCATTAAACACTTGGAATAAAAAGTTAAGGTAATTAGTCTTAACCTTTTATTCCTAAACGAACTGTTTTTGGTTTAGAGAATCTTCTGTTTTATCAAAAGTCTATCCTTTCGGATTCCAAAAACACTTAACACTAAACTATAAGCTACAGCTAAATTATAGATAAAAATTTTATTGTTGTAAATAAAAAAATAAAAAAATTATACAAAAACTTTTAAGTATAATTATTATTTGGTAAAATGTCGGATATATTGAAATCGGTATAAAAGAACGAATGAATGTCGGAAAAATGTAAAGATTTATATATTTGTAGTACAAATAAACAGCTATGCTCTGTTAAATTGATGTTGTTATTTGTAAAATATAAACATAGTGTACCGTAATGACATACAAACGGAAATAATTTTAAACCGTATATAAATATATTAAAAATATGATTACTAAATTACCGCAACTTACTATCGGAAACATAAAATTAAAAAATTGTTTAATGCTTGCACCTATGGCAGGAATTACGGATTTACCGTTAAGAGAACTTGCAATAGAAGGCGGAGCCGGACTTGTATTTACGGAAATGATTTCAGCTACGGCTATGGTTTACGGTGATAAAAAAACATATAAACTTCTTACAAGTTCAACAAAAGAAAAAGATTGTGTAGCTGCACAGATTTTTGGAACAAAGCCGGATATTATGGCAGAGTGTGCAAAAAAAGTTCAGGATTTAGGATATAAAATTATAGATATAAATTTAGGATGTCCTGCAAAAAAAATTACGAAAGTCGGTGCAGGTTCAAGATTACTTGCAAATCCTAAACAGGTTGAAGATGTATTATCGGCTGTTGTAAATGCAGTATCTGTTCCCGTAACCATAAAAACAAGAATAGGGTTGTTGCAAGGGCAAAATGTTGCTTGTGAAATTATAGAAATTGCACAAAATTGCGGTATAAAAATGGTATCTCTTCATGCCAGATATGCCGAATTTGCTCATAGCGGGGAGCCGGATTTAGAAGCATTTTCTGTTGCTTGCCGATATGCAAAAATACCTGTAATCGCAAATGGGGGAATAACGGATATTCAAACAGCCCAAAAGTTTTTAAATATTCCAAACTGTTCGGGACTTATGATAGGCAGAGGAGCAATAGGGAACTATGATATTTTTAAAAGAATAGAATATTTTTTTGATAAAGGGAAAATGGTTGCTCCGTCAACAATTCAAACAAGATTGAAATGGTTTAGGCAAAATGCTGTTGCATCTTTAAAATATTACGGGGAAGATAAAGGGTTGGTTGTTTTAAGAAAAATAGCTCCGTACTATATTAAAGGTTTACCGAATGCTTGTAGTATAAGAAATCAGTTTAATAAAATAACTACATTAAAAGAATTTGATAATATTTTTAAATTATAGATTTTATATGTTCCATAACTTTTAGCTTAAGAACCGACAAAATATTTTAAATGT
>ONUQ01000041.1 GCA_900321055.1 uncultured Elusimicrobia bacterium | reverse complement strand
TTGATAGCAACAACTTCATAACCTTTTGCACCAAACATTTGTCTGAATGCTAATCTTCCGATTCTTCCGAATCCGTTAATTGCAACTTTAACTGCCATTTTTCTGTCCTCCGCATTAATTATTAAAATAAGTTTTGCTTATTTTTCATAAATTCAACTGAAATGTTATAAAAATATTAATTTAATGTCAACATTTTCTTGCCAAAAAAACTATAACAAAACTTTATTTATCATTCATTACCCGTAATTTCATCAGCATAAACTCCGATATAAATGCCCGAATATCCTGTAATATATTTTGTATCCGTTAAAAAAACTATTTCATTTTGTATAAAATAACCTGCATCTGTAAAAACATATTATTCTTTATGCTATTTTGTACTTACAAAATATTGAAATTTATCTATAAAAAATATAGAATTCATAAGATATTTAAAAAATTATAAATAAGGATAAAATCATGATTAAAGAAATATTTAATGCAATTTTTGGCTCACAAAACGAAAGAGATATTAAGAAGATAAAGCCGGTAGTAGATAAAATAAATTCTTTTGAACCTGAAATTCAAAAATTATCGGATGAACAATTAAAATCAAAAACTCAGGAATTTAGAGACAGATTGGCAAAAGGTGAAAAATTAGGATCTATCTTGCCGGAAGCATTCGCATGTGTAAGGGAAGCATCAAAAAGAACTATAGGACTCAGACATTTTGATGTTCAAATGATAGGCGGTTATATACTTAATCAGGGAAAAATTGCCGAAATGAAAACCGGTGAAGGTAAAACTCTCGTAGCGACATTACCGGTATACCTTAATGCTATTGAAGGGAAAGGTGTACATGTTGTTACCGTAAATGATTATCTTGCGAAAAGAGATAAAGAGTGGATGGAACCGGTATATAATGCACTGGGATTGACTGTCGGAAATATTTGTCATGATGCATCGGATGAAGAAAGAAAAGCAGCTTATGCTTGTGATATTACTTATGTAACCAACAATGAATTAGGCTTTGATTATCTTAGAGACAATATGAAAATTTCTAAAGAGCAAAGAGTTTTAAGAGGACTAAATTTTGCCATAGTCGACGAAGTTGATTCCATATTGATAGATGAAGCAAGAACCCCTTTAATTATTTCCGGTCCCGGAGAAGAATCTACGGATAAATATTATGTTGCAAACAGAATAGTACCTATGCTTAAGGGAAGACATGTAACGGAAAATGAAGAAATAAAAGCGAAGTACGATGGTGTAGATTTATCCAAAGGGTACGATTATTTGGTTGACGAAAAAAATCATACCGTTGTTTTGACCGAACAAGGTATTCAAAAAGCAGAAAAATTTTTAGGTGTAAAAAATATTTATGATGATATGCAGTCAGAGTGGGTTCATCATATTACACAGGCAATAAGAGCTCATGAACTTTATAAAAGAGATGTTGCTTATGTAGTAAAAAACGGTGAAGTTATAATTGTTGATGAGTTTACCGGAAGACTTATGCCGGGCAGAAGATGGTCGGACGGACTTCATCAGGCAATAGAAGCAAAAGAAAACTTAAAAATTGAGCAGGAAAATCAAACACTTGCAACAATAACATTCCAAAACTTTTTTAGGATGTATAAAAAACTTTCAGGTATGACGGGAACGGCTCTTACGGAAGCCACGGAATTTTGGGAAATTTACAAATTAGATGTTGTTGAAGTTCCCACAAATAATCCTATGATAAGAAAAGATTATCCTGATGTGATTTATAGAACGGAAAAAGAAAAATATAATGCAATCGTTAACGATATTGAAGAATGTTGGAAAAAAGGGCAACCTGTTCTTGTTGGTACAAGATCCATTGAAAAATCAGAATTAATTGCGGAAATATTGAGAAAAAAAGGTATTCCTCACAATGTTTTAAATGCAAAATATCATGAACTTGAAGCTCAAATAATAGCAAATGCCGGTACAAAAAGTGCAGTTACAATTGCAACCAATATGGCAGGTAGAGGAACCGATATTGTACTTGGTGCAGGCGATGAAGAACAAAATAAATTTGTAAAATCGGTAGGCGGTTTATATATTATAGGAACCGAAAGACATGAATCCAGAAGAATTGATAATCAGTTGAGAGGTAGAGCCGGAAGACAAGGTGATCCGGGAGCTTCAAGATTTTATTTATCTATGCAAGACGAACTTATGAGATTATTCGGTTCTGACAAAATGATGGTTGTTATGCAAAAACTTGGTCTTAAAGAAGGCGAGGATATTCAGCATCCTTGGATATCTAAGGCTGTGGAAAATGCACAGAAAAAAGTTGAAAGTAGAGATTTTGATATAAGAAAACAACTTATTGACTATGATAATGTAATGAATAAACAAAGAGAAGCTGTTTACAGATTAAGAAACGAAATTCTTGAAGGAGAAGATGTTTCTGAAACCATACAGGATATGTTGCTTGAATCGGTTGAAGAAAAATTAGATTTGTGGGCACCGGAAAAAGTTTATCCCGAACAATGGGAATGGCCACATTTTAGTGCATGGATGTTGAGAACTTTCGGTATTGATTTTGAAATGGAAAATAAAGATGAACTTAATTATCTTACAAGAGATTCTCTTAAAGAAATATTGTTAGAAAAAATAAAAGTTGCTTACAATAAAAGAAAAGAAGATATAGGGGAAGAATTATTAAAACATATAGAAAGAATGGTTCTTTTGCAAATGATAGATATGGCTTGGAAAGATAATTTATATGAATTGGATCAATTAAAAAAAGGTATTTGGTTTAGAGCTTATGCACAAAAAGATCCAAAAATTGAATATCAAAAAGAATCTTTT
>ONUQ01000158.1 GCA_900321055.1 uncultured Elusimicrobia bacterium | reverse complement strand
TAGTAAATTTATACATTAAATTTAAATTCTATAATATCCCCATCTTTAACAACATAAGTTTTCCCTTCACTTCTTAAAAGCCCTGCTTCTTTAACGGCTTTATCATTACCTAATCTAAAAAGATCATCATAAGCCATAACCTCTGCTCTAATAAATCCTTTTTCAAAATCTGTATGAATAACACCGGCTGCCTGAGGAGCTAAAAATCCCTTTTTTATTGTCCAAGCTCTTGACTCATCTTCGCCAGCCGTTAAAAATGTAATTAAACCAAGTAAATCATAACTTGCTTTAATAAGTCTGTTTAGCCCCGATTCACTAAGTCCTAAATCTTTTAAAAAAGTCAACTGATCTTCATTAGATAACTCCGAAAGTTCTGCTTCTATTTTCGCACATATCGGAATTGCCTGAGCATTTTCTTTATTAGCTCTTTCAATAACCATCCGAACATAATTGTTATTCATTTCAGGTAAATCACTGTCACTTATATTGCAAGCATATAATACAGGTTTTGCTGTTATAAGAAAAAAGTTTTTTAACAATTCCTTTTCTTCTTCTTCAATTTCAAGTGTCCTTACGGGATGTCCTGCTTCTAAATGAGCTTTTATTTTATCGGCTAAGTCTTTTTCTGCAATTATTTTTTTATCTCTTGATTTTATATCTTTTTGCAGTTTTTCTATTTTTTTATTGATTGCTTCTAAATCCGCAAGCATTAATTCTGTTTCTATAATATCTATATCTCTTATCGGATCTATTTTACCCATAACATGAGTAATATCAGAATTCTCGTAGCATCTTACAACATGAACTATTGCAGATGTTTCTCTAATATGAGCTAAAAATTGATTTCCCAAACCTTCCCCTTTAGAAGCACCTTTCACAAGACCTGCAATATCAACAAATTCTACCATTGCAGGAATTTTTCTTTTTGAATTATATAATTTTTCCAAGAAATCCAATCTCTTATCCGGTACTGCTACTACACCGACATTTGGTTCTATTGTACAAAAAGGATAATTTGCACATTCTGCTCCGGCTTTAGTAATTGCATTAAATAATGTAGATTTTCCTACATTAGGAAGTCCGACTATACCTAATTTCATATTTTACCACCTTTTTATTATAAAATATTTTATAATTTTTACCATTATAATTTTATTTTTTATTTATATATCTGTTTTTTTTCTAATTATTGATATTTGTACTGCAAACTATTTATACAATCCTTTTCTAATATATCCATACTATATTTTTGTTTTATAAATATGTTTCTTTAAGAATTGACCGGTATAAGATTTTTCTATTGTCATAATTTTTTCCGGTGTACCAACACCCACAACTTTTCCTCCGCCGGAACCGCCTTCCGGTCCCAAATCTATAATCCAATCTGCAGTTTTTATAACATCCATATTATGCTCTATTATTAAAACCGTATTACCTGCATACACTAATTTATGCAGTACATCTAATAATTTTTCAACATCTGCAAAATGTAATCCGGTAGTCGGTTCATCAAGTATATATAATGTTCTACCGGTTCCTCTTTTTGAAAGTTCCGTAGCAAGTTTTATTCTTTGTGCTTCTCCTCCCGAAAGAGTAGTTGAAGATTGCCCTAACTTAATATACCCTAATCCTACATCATTTAATGTAGATAAGATATTTTTAAGTCTGGGAATATTTTCAAAGAATTTTACCGCTTCTTCTACCGTCATATTTAAAACTTCATCTATATTTTTACCTTTATAGTTTACCTGTAAAGTTTCTTCGTTAAATCTTTTACCGTTACAAACATCACATTTTACAAATATATCAGGTAAAAACTGCATTTCTATTTGTAAAGTTCCGTCTCCCTGACAATTTTCACATCTTCCGCCTTTAACATTAAAAGAAAATCTGCCAGGCATAAATCCTTTAGCTTTCGCTTGTGGGGTTTGTGCAAATAAATCTCTTATTATTGCAAATGCTCCCGTATATGTTACGGGATTAGATCTTGGTGTTCTACCTATCGGAGACTGATCTACGATAATAACTTTATCTATATATTCTAAACCTTCTATTGATTCATATTTACCCGGAACATCTTTTGTTCTATATAATTTCTGTGCCAATGCTTTGTAAATTATATCATAAACTAATGTAGATTTTCCCGAACCTGAAACACCTGTTACACAAACAAAAAGTCCTAAGGGAATATCTATATTTGTTTTCTTTAAATTAAATTGTTGTGCTCCTTTAACACTTAAAAATTTATTTTTAGGTTTCAATCTTTTTTCTATAGGAATTTTTAATTCACCATTAAGATACTTTGCCGTAAGTGAATTTTTATTCTTTAATATTTCTTTGGGTGTCCCTTGTGCTACAATTGTTCCGCCATGTACCCCTGCTCCGGGACCCAAATCTATTAAATAATCAGATGCTCTCATTGTATCTTCGTCATGCTCTACAACTATCAATGTGTTTCCTAAATCTCTTAATGTTATTAATGTTTCCAGTAATAAACTGTTATCTCTTTGATGTAACCCTATTGACGGTTCATCCAAAACATAAAGAACTCCCGTAAGACCTGAGCCTATTTGTGTGGCAAGATGTATTCTTTGTGATTCTCCTCCAGAAAGAGTGGAACTCTCTCTGTTAAGTGAAAGATAACCTAAACCTACATTTTTTAAAAAATGTAATCTTGATTTTATTTCTTTAAGAATTGTTTTTGCAATAATTTTATCTTTATTTGAAAGTTTTAAATTTTCAAAAAAATCCGTTGCTTCTATCACTGACATTGCGGTAATATCCATAATGGATTTTTCGTTTATAAACACCGACAAAGCTTCTTTTTTTAATCTTTTACCTTTACAGGTAGGGCAAGTTTTTTCAACCATATACTCTGAATAAATTGCATTTCTGACATAATCGGACTCTGTTTCATTATACCTTCTTTGCATATTTGTCAGTACACCTTCAAAGTCTCCTTTACCATACAGCATAATTTCTTGTTGTTTTTCGGTAAGATTTTTCCAAGGTTTATCCATAGAAATATTATTTTTTTTGCAAACATCACACAACATTTCATAATAGTAACCTGACCAAGAAGTTTTCCATCTGTGTGTTTTTGTTGTAACGGGATCCGACCAGGCTTTTAAAGCTCCTTCTTCTATACTTTTATCTTTATCCGGTACGATTAAATCTTCATCTATTTCTATTTTTTTGCCGAGTCCGCCACAATCGGGACAGGCACCATGCGGAGTATTGAAAGAAAAAAGGCGAGGCTCAATTTCTGCAATGGATATTCCGCAATCTATACAGGCATAATGTTCGCTAAAAGTTCTTTCTTCTTTGATATTTTTGTTTTCATCTACAACTGCAACGGTAACCAATCCTTGTCCATGCTTTAGTGAAGTCTCTATTGAAGATGAAATTCTGGATTTATTTTCCCGGCTGATTTTTATTCTATCTATCAATATATCTATTGTATGTTTTTTGTATCGGTCTAATTTTATATCTTCATCCAAACTATAAATTTTATTATCTACTCTAACTCTGTTAAAACCATCTTTTAATAATCTTTCAAACAATTCTTCATAAGTTCCGATTTTACCTTTTACCAACGGAGCAAAAATATAAATCATTGTATCCTGTTTGTGTTTCATTACTTCATTGATAATTTGTTGTGAACTTTGAGGAGAAACTTTTTTTCCGCATTTGGGACAATGAGGAACACCTACCCTTGCAAACAATAATCTTAAATAGTCATATATTTCCGTTACCGTTCCAACCGTTGACCTTGGATTATGAGACGGATTTCTTTGTTCTATGGATATTGCCGGTGAAAGACCTTCAATAATATCTACATCCGGTTTATCCATTAAATCTAAAAATTGTCTTGCATAAGCAGACAAAGATTCTACATATCTTCTTTGTCCTTCCGCATAAATAGTATCAAAAGCAAGAGAAGATTTTCCCGAGCCCGAAAGTCCTGTAATAACTACAAGTTTATTTTTAGGTATATCTATATCTATATTTTTAAGATTGTGCTGTCTGGCACCTCTTATTTTAATTATATTTTCCACTTTTACTCCTTTTAGGCTAAATAATAATTATAACAAATTTTGAAAAGGTTATTTTTTTCTTTTTACCATTCCCCAACACACAAAACACCATTTTTTTTAAATGCAGATTTTTAATATTAAAATAAAATATTTAGTTTTTTACTATCAAAGTTATTATTAAAACAGCAATTAACAATATTATTATTGCAAAACCTACAAGCATCCATTTTACCATATTAAATAACTTGTTCAGTGTATTATTTGTTTGAAAAAATTGTTGCTGAATAAGATTTGTCAATGATGCTGTTCCTATCATAAAATCATCTATCCAACCAACTATTGGAATATCCGGAACTATGTCTATCGGAGATAAGCCATAAGCCACAGCCATTGCCATTATTATCCAAGCCAAAACTTTTTTCCCGTCACTTTCTTTTTGAACACTTTTATTTTTCTGTGTTTCAGAAACTATTTCTGGGTCTATTGTTTTTTGAGACATATTTGATTCTTCTCGTGTATTATTATTTTCTATTAAAATGTTTTTAACTTTTTTTTACTCCACAACTTCAGCTTCTATAAAATCTTATTTTGTGTTTTGAGACATCAATGTATTTTTAGAAAAAGCTCCTATTGCTTTTGTAGATACAATATCTATTCCGGCTCCAAGTAAAGAGCCAAACAAAGGAACTGCTTTTCCTAAATTTACGACTCCTTTTTGTCCGAATTTTGTAATTAATTTTATACCAACAGTTTTATTGATTACCTTTATCATATCATAAGGCATTCTTTGTATTAATTTTACAGCAAACTTTTGTGCAACTTTTACTCCTGCTTCTTTTATAATATTTTCTATACTTTGTTTTACTAAACAACAATATACTAAAGTTTTTACTTTATCACTTTTTACATCGTATCCACATAAAATTGCTGTTGTTGCTATCATTCTAAGTTGTATAGCAATAACACTTGTAATGTTTGCCGGTAATGTAACTGCCATTGTGACAAAACCGCCAAAACCTGTTATTGCTCCGGATAAGCCTGCTTTTGCACATTGCCAATTTATAAAAGAATCAATTTGTTTTTCTAAATTATTTGGATATTTTTTTTGATACTCTTTTGCTAATTCATAAGCGGAAGCAAAGTCCGGACATCCGGTAAGGTTTACTCCGTTTACTGCTTTATCATAAGCAAAATTTAAAATTTTTTGTATTGTTTCTTGAGATAATATTGTCAATTTATACTCCTTTACACAAAAAACATATTTATTTTATTTCATCCACATTTATATAGTCCTGTTCCATATAATCAGACTTATGTCCTTTGGGTATAATAAAAAAACCTATCATATATATTGCTGATATAGGAAAAAAGCCGGTAACTAAAAACAAAAGAATAAATATTATTCTGACTAAAGTTCTATCCCATCCGATATACCGTGCTATGCCCGAACATATTCCAAAAATAACTTTATCATCCACAAGTCTGACTAATTCCTTTTTTCTTTTCATAGAGATACTCCATTTTTTTATTTCTAATTTATATTATTAGTAACATTACTTAAATATTTAAAAGAATTATATAATCTAATTATACAATTTCTAAAAAAAATGTAATATAAATAAAATAAACAAAAAAACACAAAACTTATTTAGAATTATATAATCTCAAAAAACATTATAAATAAAAAAATATGAAACATAAATTATTTCTTTATTTTTATTAAAAATTGTATTTTTTTATTTTAGTTTTTACGGCTTTTTTGCTTTTTCTACGAATATATTATTGATTTTTTATAAACAATATAAAACAATATTTCTTTATTTTACCAAAATAGGTTTTTCAACAAAACTATTCTGAAAATTTTATTAAACTGTGCTATAACTTACATCGCTTAGTGTGAGATTAACGGACTTATTTCCCGTGCATAACCCTGGGTTTTCAATTTCTTGTAAAACAATCTCTTTTACTCTATGTCCTGCATAAGAATATTTATTATCAATTTGTTTATTAAAAACATCGGCTTTTACTTCATTAGCATAAGT
>ONUQ01000156.1 GCA_900321055.1 uncultured Elusimicrobia bacterium | reverse complement strand
TTTTGATGGTCAAGTTTTAGATTCCAGACCTATAGAACATACTTCAGCTATTAGAAGAAGACGGCAATGTAATCAATGCAAAAAAAGATATACTACTTATGAGCGACCGGAAGAAGTTGTTCTTATGGTTGTAAAGTCTGATAGCAGAAGAGAACCTTTTGATAGAAAAAAAGTATGGAATGCAGTTTCCAGAGCTTGTGTAAAAAGACCTGTTTCTGCGGAAACAATAGAAAAAATTGTTTCAGATGTTGAAACGGAGATAACCGACTACATTATAGAGGTACCATCTTCGGTAATAGGACAAAAAATATTGCAAAAACTGCTTGATATAGATATTGTAGCATATATTAGATTTGTTTCAGTATATAATAATTTTGCAGATATTGATGATTTTATGCTGGAATTAAAAAAATTAAAAAAGAAATTGATAAACAAATAAAAAGAATATAAAACGGAGGGGGAAAATGTCAGTACAAGCACTAAAGGAAAAATTGTTAGAGAAAATTAAGCCGACTCTAAACGAAAATGCCATGAAGGTATTATCAAAAAGATACTTGAAGAAAGATAATGAAGGTAATCCTATAGAACAGCCGGAGGATTTATTTTTCAGAGTTGCTGAAAATATTGCACAGGCAGATAAAATTTATGACAAAGAGTCTAATTTAGATAAAACTATAGAAGAATTTTATACAATGATGGCTAATTTAGATTTCTTACCTAATTCACCTACATTAATGAATGCGGGAAGACCTTTGCAACAGCTTTCGGCATGTTTTGTTTTGCCGGTGGACGATTCTATGGAATCAATATTTGAAACCTTAAAACATACGGCTTTAATCCATAAATCAGGTGGTGGAACAGGCTTTTCTTTTTCAAGATTAAGACCTTCTAACGATACCGTAAAATCTACAAATGGTGTATCTTCCGGTCCTGTATCGTTTATGCAAGTATTTAATGCAGCTACGGAAGCTATAAAGCAAGGTGGAACAAGAAGAGGAGCAAACATGGGGATACTTAGAATTGACCACCCTGATGTAATGAATTTTATTACATGTAAAGATGTTAGTACACAACTTACAAATTTCAATATATCGGTTGCTTTAACGAAAGAGTTTATGAATGCGGTTGAAGATGATGAAGATTACAATTTATATAATCCTAGAACAAAAGAAGTTGTTGGTAAGTTACATGCAAGAGAAGTTTTTGATAAAATAGTTGCTCAAGCATGGAAAAACGGTGAACCTGGAATAGTGTTTATAGATAGAATGAACGAATGTAATCCTACACTGGATATAGGAGTAATAGAATCAACAAATCCTTGCGGAGAACAACCTCTGCTTCCTTATGAAGCATGTAATTTAGGTTCCATAAATTTATCACATTTTGTAAAAAACGGTAAAATAGAATGGAAAAGATTGGAATCTACGGTTAAATCTGCAGTTCATTTCTTAGATAATGTTATAGATATGAATAATTATCCGATTACAAAAATCGGTGAAACAACAAGATCAAACAGAAAAATCGGATTAGGTGTTATGGGATGGGCAGATATGTTGTTTCAATTAAAAATGCCTTATAATTCTCCGGATGCCGTATTATTGGCGGAAAAAGTTATGTCTTTTATTGAAGAAAAATCTCATAAAGCTTCGGAAGAAATTGCATTAAACAGAGGAGCTTTTCCTAATTTCAAACAAAGTATATATAAAGACGGAAATCCTATTAGAAATGCAACAACAACAACAATTGCACCTACCGGAACAATAGGACTTATTGCAAATGCTTCCGGCGGTGTAGAACCGATGTTTGCTTTAGTTTATAAAAGAGCAAATTGTTTGGATAAAGCGGAAATGTTTATTGTAAATCCTTATTTTGAAAAAGCAATAAAAGATGCCGGTATTTATTCGGAAGAATTGATGACAAAAATAGCACAAGAAGGAACTATACAAAACATTAAAGAAATTCCTAAAAAAATAAAAAGAGTATTTGTTACAGCTCACGATATTTTGCCGGAAGACCATATCAGAATGCAGGCAGCATTTCAAAAATATACGGATAATGCCGTTTCAAAAACAGTAAATTTTGCTCATGATGCAACAAAAGAAGATGTAAGTAAAGCATATATTTTATCTTATAAATTAGGTTGTAAGGGAGTAACTGTTTATAGAGATGGTTCAAGAGAAGATCAAGTATTGATTTCGGCAAATACCGCTTCTGATAAAAAAGAACAATCCGGAGGTTCTGCTCTTTCTGTAAAAAGAGAAAGATTCAGACCTAAAAGAATTACCGGTTCTACATTGTTAATGCATACGGGTTGCGGAAAAATGTATGTTACAATTAACGAAGATAACGAAGGTGTTTTTGAAATGTTTACACAACTTGGAAAATCCGGCGGATGTCAGGCAACACAATCGGAAGCTATAGCAAGACTTATATCTTTAGCTTTAAGATCCAGAATAGATACAGCAAGGATTATTGATCAATTAAGAGGTATAAGATGTCCGTCTCCTACACTTACGGAAAACGGAGCAATATTGTCTTGTCCTGATGCGATAGCAAAAGCTCTTGAATCTTATATTTCCGAAAAAGATGAACCTAATTTGTTTGAATCACAAGATACGGCAATAATACCGACATTAACAAAAAAGAGTGAAGAAAAAATTAAGAAATATAAGCCTTCATCTTCGGGAAACAGTGAAGGTGCATGTAAGCAATGCCCGGAATGTGGAGAAATGTTAGATTTTTCAGAGGGATGTGTGGTTTGTCATTCTTGCGGATATTCAAAATGTTTTTAGTTTTAAATTATTAAAAACAAAATTAGAATAATGTATATACGGAATTATAAATTTAGAGTTTTGAAAGATTAGAGGTCTTGAAGTTTTGACTGTTGGTTTTAACGATATGTAATTTATAATACTGAATATGAAATTGCGGTTAAATGATTGAAAAAATTGTTTGTTGAGAGTTTAAATATTTATATTGTTATTTTAGAGTGCAGTAGTGAAGAATCAAAAAATTAAAATTATAGGAAAATTATAATATTAAATTCTTTAATCATAATCCGTTCAATTGTTTAACCGAAAAAATACCAAAAATTTTTTGTTGTCAGGTAATGATACTGTGTTTTTTGTTTTAAAATTATAAACTAAAAATTATGAAACAGTTTTTATAAGGGGTTAATATGTTTTTGTTAAAAACATTAAAGAGTATAATTGTTATGTTTCAAACGGATATCTCTCCAAATCAAATAGCTTGGGGGTTTGCTTTAGGTGCAATATTGGGGTTAATTCCTAATATGTTTATGAAGTTGGTGCTGTTTATTGTGATAATGTTATTTAGAGTAAACATATCTGCAGCTCTTATAGGATGTTCTCTATATGCAATAGTAAGTTATCCTTTAGATTTTTTGTTTGATTCCGTCGGATATACCGTATTAAATATAAATTTATTAAATTCTTTTTATACTTGGTTATATAATTTACCTATAGTTCCTTTTACACATTTTAATAATACTGTGGTTATGGGAAGTCTTGTTGTCGGAATAATATTGTTAGCTCCTAACGGAGTTTTTGCAAAAAAATTTCTGGTTTATTATAGAACAAATTTAAAAGATAAAATTTCTAAATGGAAAATAGTTAAAATTTTATCGTCAAGCATATTAGTAACAAAAATAGTAAATCTTGTTAAGCAGGTAAAAATATGAAAATTATAAGATGGAAGTTTTTATCAATAACCGCAGTAGTTGTAGCATTAGTAATATTATTTAATATTTTGTTTTTAGATAAGATTTTAAAGAATACAATAATTTCGTTAGCACAACCGATAGCCGGTGCAAAAGTTGAAATAGATTATTTAAAAACAAGTCTTAAGAATTGTTCTGTTTCTATAAGAGGGTTAAGAGTTGCGGACAGAAATGATTATTTTAAAAATCTGATAGATATAGAAAAAATAAATTTTGATGTTAGGTTTTGGCCTATTTTGAGAAAAAAGTTCATTATAGATGAAATGAGTGTTGATGGTATAAAATGGCAAACTCAAAGAAAAACTTCGGGACAACTGCCACCAAAACAAGAAAAAAAGTTTGTTAAAGAAAAAAAAGATAGCAAGTTTTCTAAGATGTTTGAATCTGCAAAAACAAAGACGATAGCGGAAGTAAATAAATTACCTTCTGTTGAAATGTTTAATAATATTCAAGAACAAATAAATAATTTTGATATAAATAAAATTGTTAAAAATACAGATTTGTCATCCGTAAAAGAAGCAGAAAAAATATATAATGATTTACAGAATAAATATAAACAATATCAGGATAAAATAAATAACTTTAATTATGAAGAAAAAATAAATAAAGCAAAAAAAATTATTGATGATATTTCTAAAAGTAAAATTTCCAGTTTGAAAGATATTTCAAATACAGCTAAAAAAGTTTCACAATTAAAAGAAATAAAAGAAGATGTAGATGAAATTTTAAAAGAGTTAGATACCATAAAAAAAGATATTTCAGTTACAATAAATGTATCTAAACAGTTAAAGAACAGTATAACTAACGATGTTGACACTATCTGTGATAAAATCTCTATTCCGAACTTAAATACAAAAAATATTTCACAAATGTTATTTGGTAATAAATGGGTTTTAAGAGTGGAAAAGGCTCTGTATTATTTTTCAATAATAAAACAATATTTGCCGAAAAAATCTGCTGAGGAAAAAGCAGAAGAAGTAAAACAAAGAGATAAAGGTAGAGATGTTTTATTTAAAGAAAAAAAATACCCGACATTACTTATTTCAAAAATAAATATTTCAGGAACAACGGCTAAAACGAAAGAAGAACAAGGGGTAGATTTTTCCGGTTTAATAAAGTATATATCTTCATCTCCGGATATGGTTAGTGAACCGATAACTTTAAATATTTCAGGAAATAATAATGCACAAAAGCTTAATATTGCAGGAACTTTTGATCATAGAACAAATAATTCAAAAGATGTTTTAAAAGTTTCATTTTACGGTTTGTCCGGTAAAGATTTAAATTTAGAACCAAATGCTTATTTGCCTTTAATAGATACGGCAAATTTAGATTTTGTAGGAAATTTTGATATAGATAGTTTTGGATTTAAGTCTGTTGTAGATTTATCTGTTAATAATATAAAAGAAAAAAATTTAAATTCTATAGACGGTAATTTAAAATATTTGGCACAGGTTACAAACACAATAAAATCTTTTAAGGTTAACTTGTCGGCTCAAACTCAAAATAGCGAAAATTTGGATGTAAAAATTACATCGGATATAGATAAAAAACTTTACGATGCAATAAACAAGTTGTTTTCTTCTAAAGTTAACGAAGCTAAAGAAAAAATTAAACAAACAGTTAATGAACTTGCACAGGCTAAAATAAAAGAAATTGAAAAAAGTTTAGAAGGTAATAAGAATGAAGTGTTGAAACAAATTAAAGAAAAAATCGGTGAGGCAAACGATTTTAATAAGCAGATTGAAAAAGCTATTAATAAAAGATAAACAGGTTGTTATCTGAGATTATATGTTAAAGAAAATTGATTTAATAGCATAAAATAAATTGTTTCATTTTAACGGATAAAATAATTAGAAGACGGTTGTTGGTTTTATTAGGAATATTTTTTATTGAAAGATTAAAATTTGCAGAGGTTGTCGGTTTGTTGTATCAATAATATAAAAATAATAAAACACTAAAAAATAAATCTTAATATACAATAATGTATTTGGGTGAGTCTGTTGTTACGGGACAATATCTTATTCAACTGCAAGAAACATTAAATAAAAAGTATCCTAAAAAATTTGGTATTATGGAGACTAATCATTAAGTCATTTAAAATTTTAGGAAATATGTTAATTTTGAGATAAAATAGAAAAAAATGAGGGGAAAAATGGAAGAAAACAAAGAAACAAATCAAACTCAAAAATTATGGCATAGTATAGAAGTTAATGATGTCTTAAAAGAGTTTAATACTAACTCACAAACCGGTCTAAAATCGGGAGAAATAAAAGATAGACAACAGAAGTACGGAAAAAATGTTTTAACACAAAAAAAAGGTGACGGTCCTATAAAAAGATTCTTCTTACAGTTTCATAATTGTTTATTATATGTGTTGATAATTTCCGGTTTTATTACTTTGTTTTTGCACGAGTGGGCAGACTGCAGTGTAATTTTTGGTGT
>ONUQ01000149.1 GCA_900321055.1 uncultured Elusimicrobia bacterium | reverse complement strand
GTTTGATATTCCGCCACAACCAATAATAGGAATTTGAATTTTTTGATAAGCATCAAAAACACATCTTAAAGCCATAGGTTTTACACATGGACCTGACATTCCACCCTTAACGGTAGAAAGTTTTGGTTTGAATGTGTTTATGTCTATTGCCATTGCCGGAAATGTATTTGTTAAAGTCACAGCATCTGCTCCACTATTTTGTGCAATTAGTGAAAGAGTTGCTATATCTTGAACTTGTGGAGATAATTTTGCAATTATCGGAAATTTTGTAACATTTTTTACACTTTTTATTATGTTACTAAATAACTCAGTGTCTTGTGAAATAATTGTTTTTTTTAAGTTAGGGCAAGAAAGGTTTAATTCTATTGCCGATATTTTTGGAAATTTGTTCAATTCCATTACCGTTCTTGCATAGTCACTGACACAAGCACCTGCAACACTGACAATAATCGGAACTTTTAACTTTAATATCTCATCTAATTTAGTTTCCGTAAACTTTTTTATACCGATATTTTGTAACCCTATTGTGTTCAGCATTCCGCTTGCAACTTCTGCGATTCTTGGTTGAGGGTTTCCTAATCTTTCTTCTAATGTAATTGTTTTTGTAACTATAGCACCTATTTTGGTAATATCAATTAAGTCAATTAAATCATTACCGTAACCAAAAGTCCCCGATGCCGTAAGCAACGGACTTTTCATTTTAATACCTAAAAATTCTATGTTTAAATTACCCATAATTAAGTATTATATATTTTAAGACTATTTTTTTCAATGTTTTGTTTGTTTTGTATTTGGTTAAAATTAATTTTTTACACTTTATATTAATTTATTATAAAATAAATAGTGTATGGAGATATTTGTTGATTATAAATTTTAGTAAAAACAAATAATTTAGATAAATAGCAGTTTGTAGTATCGGAATAAGTATTATTGTAAAAAATAATTTATAGAGTCGATTAGAAAGTTACTAAATTGATATAGTTTAAATATTTTGAATGGAGTAAAAAATGAATAAAAAACAATTATATGGACAATTGTTGGATTATGCACAACAAATATCTGAAAATTCGTACAGTCCTTATTCAAAACTTAAAATCGGGGCCGTAGTTTTATGTGAAGATAACAAAGTTTTTTGCGGAACAAATGTAGAAAATGTTTCTTATGGCTTATCTATGTGTGCAGAAAGAGTTGCAATATTTACGGCTATAGCTAACGGTTGTAAAAAAATAAAGGCAGTGGCAATATATTCTAAAAAAGCAAATGTTACTCCATGTGGAGCATGCAGACAAGTAATATTAGAATTTTCAAAAAATGCAGATATTATTTATAATACAGATAATAATAATTTTAAAGTAATAAAAATATCTGAATTGTTACCTAAATCTTTTAATAAAAATTCTATAAAATGAAAATAAAAAATATAATTTGTTGCTTATTATTTTTATTGTTAAATACAATATGTTTCGGACAAGATTATTTCCTTCAAAAAATTTCAGGAGATAAACAGCTTGCTGTTAGAAACACAGAACTGAAAAATAATCTTGTTGTCAGACTAGTTGATAAAAATAATATTCCTGTTTCAAATATAGGAATAAGTTTTTTTGTTGTAGATAAATTTTCAACAATATATAATGCTCCTGAAAACATAAATATTTCCGAAAAAGAATATATATTTACGGATGACAACGGTTATGCACAAACAAAAATTTTTATAGACAAGAAAGCAGGGGATAAAGTAGTAGTTATTGCTAATGCGGATATTTTAACCGATCCTACATATTTTACAATTTCTGTTTTAAGCAATAATTGGATTGTTCTAATGCTTACGACAATGTTAGGCGGAACGGCATTATTACTTTTTGGTATGTTTAAAATAAATACAACTTTTCAAAAAATTGCAGGGCAAAATATCAGAACAATTCTTACAAAGTTTACCGGTACAAGATTAAAAGGTTTTCTTACAGGGTTGTTTGTTACCGGAATCAATCAATCAAGTACGGCAACATTATTGTTACAAATAACATTAACCGGTGCAGGAGTAATGACTTTTTTTCAGGCAATGTCAGTAACAATAGGAGCTTCGGTAGGTTCTACGATTACGGGACAACTTGTTGCTTTTAAATTAGTAGATTATGCATTAATTATAACAGCAACAGGATACTTTTTATCTTTTTTTTCCAATAGAAGAAAAATAATAGAAATAGGAGAAGCAATATTTGGATTCGGCCTTTTATTTTTTGGAATGAAATTGATGTCTGATTCTATGCTTCCGATAACACTAAATAATGAATTATTGTCTTTTATTGCAAGTATTCAATCTCCGTTATTTTTAATTTTATTTGGAATATTTTTTACTATTCTTACTCAAAGTAGCGGAGCAACCGTCGGTATAATTATTGTTTTAGCATCTTCTTCAATATTGTCTTTACTGCAAGGAATTTGTATTTGTCTTGGAGCACAAATAGGAACTTGTTTTACGGCAATAGTTGCATCTATTACTCAACCGAGAAGCGGAAAAAGGGTAATGTTTTGGCATTTGGGATATCAAATTTTAGGTGTGATATTGGTATATCCTTTTATTTCTAATATTTATTATAACGGAGAACCTTGTTGGATTTATTTTGTTAAATATTTCACTTCTGATTTTATCTTATCGGAAGACATTTCCAGGCAGATAGCAATGTCTCATACATTGGTAACATTATTTACGGCGGTTATAATATTACCAATAGTTCCTTTGTTACATAAATTTATTATGTTTGTTTATCCGAGTTCCGTAACAGAAAAACATTTTGGAACTGCTTTTATTGATGAAAAATATATTTTACAACCGGAAAAAGCTTTAGAATTAACTAAACAAGAAATAGAAAGATTATCGGAAATAGTATATGAAGTTGTGAAAGATTCTATTAATACTTTGGAAACAAGACATAGAATGGTTATAGATAAAATAAAATATAAATGTATGCAAATATCAAATATAGTTGATGATATAATTCCTTACATTACAAAAGTCGGACAAAACAAATTGACACCAAAACAAGCACAACAGGAAACAACACTTTTGTATATAGTTGCAGACTTTGAACAAGTTGCTGATATTATAAACAGAAATATTATTTATATTGCACAAGAAAAATTGTCCGCAAGACTTAGATTTTCGGATGACGGATTAAAAGATTTAAAATATTTACACAGTATAGTTTATACAAATTGTTCCAAAATAATAGATTCTTTTGTGAAAAATGATCAAAATTTAGCAAAAGAAGTTAGTGATGACATAAATAAGTTAAATAAAATAATTCATGAATTAAAAACAAAACATATTTCAAGATTG
>ONUQ01000090.1 GCA_900321055.1 uncultured Elusimicrobia bacterium | reverse complement strand
TATCTGATGTAAATTCAGTCATGACAATACCTTCTTATTTTTATTTATGATAGTAACAACACTATTTTATAAATAACTAACGAAATAGTCAACTTTTTTTTACGGATTAAATATTGATAGGGGGGTTTATTATGTATTCAAATTATGATAGAATACACAAAACTTTGATAAAATTGGTAAGATGAATAAAAAAGAGTTTAAAAATTTATTAAATAAAAAAATTTTAATTTTAGATGGTGCTACCGGGACAGAACTTCAAAAATATAACTTTTTGGAAGGTGTTTCTACTCCTGAAGAATTAAATATAAAATTTCCCGAAAGAATACAAAAAATATATTCTGCATATATTGACGGCGGTTCGGATATTATATTAGCAAATACTTTTGGTGCAAACAGATTAAAACTTTCTCAATATAAATTGGACACAAAAATAAAGGAAATAATAAATGCAGGTGTATCGGTAGCAAAAGAAGAAGCAAAGAGAACAAACTCTTTTGTTGCCGGCGATATTTCTTCCGTAGGTTCATATATCTATCCTTTAGGAAATGTTTCTTTTGATGATGTTTACGGAGCATTTAAAGAACAGGCTCAAATTTTAAGTGATAGCGGTTGCGACTTAATAATCATAGAAACCATGACGGAAATAAAAGAACTGAAAACTGCAATTCTTGCCGTAAAAGATGTATGTGATTTACCTGTAATTGCACAAATGTCTTTTACTAAGGAAGGAACAACCGTAACGGGAACGGATATATTAAGTTTTATTTCCATGGCAGAAAGTCTTGGTGCGGATGCCATAGGTATGAACTGTTCCGTCGGACCGAAAACTCTTTTGGAATTTGCAAAGTTTATGTCGGAAAATACGAATTTGCCTATAAGTTTTAAACCTAATGCAGGTATGCCGCAATATATAAACAGGCAAACGGTATTTCCGGGAACATCCGAAGAATTTGTAAATGTATGTTTGCAGGCATACAATTACGGAATAAATATGTTTGGCGGATGTTGCGGAACAAATCCCGAATATATTAAATTGTTGTCGGATAAATTAAAAAATAAGCCACCGGTTATAAGAAAAAAAGTGTCTCATCACTTGCTGTCATCCAGAACGAAGGCTATTGATTTGAATTTATTAAATAAGCCGATAAAAATAGGTGAAAGAATAAATCCTACCGGAAGGAAAAAATTTCAGGCGGAACTTTCACAAAATATTTTTGGTCTTGTAAAATCCGAAGCAAGAACACAAGCCAAAGCAGGAGCCGACATATTGGATGTTAATATGGGGCTTCCCGGTGCGGATGAAACAAAACTTATAATAAATGCGGTTAACGAAATACAGGAAATAGTAAATTTGCCGTTATCTTTAGATTCAAGTTTTGCCGATGCTTTGGATAATGCATGTAAACATTGTGCCGGGAAACCGATAATAAATTCCGTAAACGGTGAAGTTGAAAAGTTAGAAAAAATTTTGCCGATAGCAAAAAGGTACGGAACAGGTATTATCTGTTTATGTATAGATGAAAAAGGTATTCCGAAAACTTGGCAGGAAAGAATAGAAATTGCTAAAAGAATTTTGTTCTATGCGGATAAATTCGGTGTAAAAAGAGATGAAATGATTTTTGATTATTTGACTTTGGCTGTCAGTTCCATGCCACAACAGGTTAATGAAACTTTACGGGCAATAAAAGAATCAAAAAAAATGTTTCTGGAATGTAAAACCGTTTTAGGTATATCAAATATATCTTTCGGGTTACCGTCAAGACAAACAATAAATTCAACATTTTTAAAAATGGCACTACGGGCAGGGCTTGATTTGGCAATATGTAATCCGAGTGTTGATTGGACAACGGATGATGAGTATGCAAAAAATCTTTTGCTTGGTAAAGATATTAATGCAAAAGAATATATTGCAAAATATGGTGCCGTTGTAAAAAAGGTTATTTCACCGGAAGAGGAACGGTTATCTACACAAGAAAGACTGTTTTATGCTATAATTAACGGCGATAAAGATTATATTAAAAATTTAATAGAAGAATTGTTAAAAGAAGGAATAAAACCTTTAACTATATCAAATGAGCTTATTTTAAAAGCATTAAATGTTGTTGGTGAAAAATTTTCAACAAAGGAATATTTTTTACCGCAGGTTATTATGTCGGCGGAAGCATCTCAACTTGCTTTTAATTATATAAAGCCGTTACTTAAAAAAAATAATCAAAAAGTTGCGGGAAAAATTGTTATGGCAACGGTTGAAGGTGATGTTCACGATATCGGTAAAAATATAGTTTGTGCGGTTCTTGAAAGTTTTGGTTTTGAAGTTATTGATTTAGGTAAAAATGTCAGTAAAGAGAAAATTCTTGAAAAAGCAAAGTTGGAACATGCGGATATTATAGGATTATCTGCACTAATGACAACAACGATGATAGAAATGGAAAAAGTTATAAATTTAAAGAAAACTTTAAGTATAGATTCAAAAGTTATTGTCGGTGGGGCACCGGTAACACAAGAGTTTGCAAGTAGTATCGGTGCAGACGGGTATTCAAGAGATGCTATTGAAGCCGCTAAACTTGCAACTGAGTTATTAAAGAAAAATTAATTATGAAGAACAAAAAATTAATATTAATATTAGCAGGTATGGTAACACTGTTGTTAGGTCCGGGAGCAGGGCATTTAATAATAAAAGAATGGAAAAGAGCTGTTTTTTTTATTGCACTTGCATTTTCGTTGTTTATAATATTGGCATCAATATTTATTAATTCGGTAGGGATTGAATTTTTGGAATCGGTTAAAGGGTTTCAAAATATTAACCAATTTAGAAGTATTTATGAAAGTTTTCAGGAAGAAAATCAAAATACAATGTTGATGTTTAATATTTTGTTTGCAGGTGTATGGGCATCTTCCATTGTAGATTTGTTTAAAATTATAAAAAATAAAGAGTTTATGGAAGAGAAAGAAGAAAAATGAAGAAAATATTATTTTTAGTTATACTATTGTTTTTAACTACACAAATATATTGTGATG
Source organism: uncultured Elusimicrobia bacterium (assembly GCA_900321055.1). Classification (GTDB taxonomy): domain Bacteria; phylum Elusimicrobiota; class Endomicrobiia; order Endomicrobiales; family Endomicrobiaceae; genus Ruminimicrobiellum; species Ruminimicrobiellum tauri. Next base: position 2,951 of record ONUQ01000090.1, on the reverse strand, counting down.
TTGTAAAAGGAGCAAAATATATGAAATTAAAAAACGGTTTGACGGCTATATTAAAAAAAGATACATCCGTACCTATAGTGTCTGTATATATTTGGGTAAAAGTCGGATCAATAAATGAAAAACCGGAACAGGCCGGTCTTTCGCATTTTATAGAACATTTGGTTTTTAAAGGAACGAAAAATTATCCGAACAGTACCGAAATATTGGAAAATATAGAAAATATGGGCGGATATATAAATGCTGCCACTTCAAAAGAATATACTTGTTTTTATATAGATATACAAAAAGACGGATATATTGAAGCAATAAAAATGCTTTCCGATATGGTTACAAATCCGTTATTTCCGGAAAAAGAAATAGTTCCGGAAAGAAAAGTTGTTATTGAAGAAATTCAAAGACATAAAGATAATCCTCATGCACAATTGTTTGAATATTTTATGTCAACAATATATAAACAATCCGCATACGGAAACAGTATTATCGGAACACAAGAAGTTATAGCAAATATTCCAAGAGAAGAAATTATAAAGTATTTTAAACAGCACTACATTCCGTCAAGAATGGTGATTTCTGTTGTCGGTGATATAGATATTAAAGAAACTAAAAAAGTTATATCCGAAACATTAGGTCAAAACCAAAATGCCGACACTGCATTTAGCGAACCTGATATAATTGAACAAAATTCTGACGGTGTTGAACTTACTAAAACGGATAAACTGGAACACACATATATGTTGGCAGGATTTTTAGGTCCCGATATGTCGTCAAAAGATATTTATGTTGCGGATATCGCTTTAAATATTTTAGGGGAAGGAAATTCTTCAAGATTAAACAGAGTGTTAAAAGAAGAAAAACAACTTGTGTATTCAATAAGTTCGTCTTTTATGACTGTTAACGGAACGGGAGTAAATTATATATCCGCAATATTTGAAAAAGATAATTATGAGAAAGTACAAGAGGCTCTTTTTAAGGAATTAGATAAATTTATAAAAGATGGTCCTACCTGGGAAGAGTTGGATAAAGTTAAAATAAATATTAAAGCGGATTGGTTATTCGGACTTCAAACCGTTAATGAACAGGCAAATCAATTGGGTTACTGGGCACTTTTTAATCATTCGCAAGTATTTAAAAATTATTTGTCTAATATAGAAAAAGTTACCGTTGAAGATGTAAAAAATTATATGAAAAAATATTATTCAAAAAATAAATTATCAAAGGTGGTAATATTTCCTAAATGAAATACTTTTTAACAATTTTATTATCTGTCATAACATTCAGTTCACTATCTTTTGGAGGAACAACAATGGAAACATTTAATTTAGACAATGGAATAAAAGTTATATTTAAACAAACAAAATCCGTTGAAATATTATCTTTAAAGTTTCATTCCCCCGTATCTGTTTTAGGGGAAGATTTATCAAAATCCGGGGAAACGGCATTATTGTATGCTGTTATGAGCAAGTCTACAAATAAAAGAAATTCCGAAACATTGGCTACGGATATAGACAATTTAGGAGCTTCAATATCTCCTGATTTGGAATATGACTTTTCCGGTTGGACACTAAATTGTATGAGTATCTTTTTTGACCAATCTTGTGAAATTCTTTCGGATATAATTTTAAATCCCTCTTTTGACGAAAAAGAGATGGAAAAAGAAAGACAACTGATGATTCAGTCAATCAAAGCAAGAAAAGACAGTATAAAAACCGTTGCTAATGATAAATTTATATCCGACTTTTATGATAAATCTAATCCTTATTCTAAAATAAAGAGCGGTAGTGAAGAAACTTTAAAAACTTTGACTCAACAGGATTTAAAAGATGTGTATAACAAAATTTATTCAACAAAAGGTATTGTTATTACTGTTGTAGGTAACATAAAAAAGTCCGTTCTTAAAAAGACATTAAATAAATATTTCGCTAATATGAACTTAACATCGGAAAAACAAAATATTACTTTTGAACAAAATCCCGAAAGAACAGGTAATGATGTTGTTGTAAAATCAAAATTTAATCAGGCATTTATAATTTATGCTTATGATTGTCCGAATGTATTAAATGAAGATTTTATTACATTGAAATTAATCAATGTACTTTTAGGTGGCAGAATGACGGGAAGATTATTTATTGAACTTAGAGAAAAGTTAGGACTTGCTTATGAAGTTAATTGTGATTATCCGACAAGAGTTGACGGCAGTTATTTTAAAATATATATCGGACTTGATAAGAAGAATGTTGATGTTACCAAGAACGGAATAGAAAAAATAATGAATGATTTATGTAATACAAAGATAACCGAGAAAGAATTGACGGATGCTAAAAATTTTATTAAAGGTATTTATTTGTTATCTCACCAATCCGTTGAAAGGCAAGCATACTATTTAGCATTAAGAGAAATGGTTGGATTAGGATACGAGTATGATGATAAATATATAGACGAATTGTTTAAAGTTACTTCCGATGATATTATAAATGTTGCAAATAAGTATTTTAAACAAAAACCGTATAAATTAATACTTATGCCGAACTAGATTCTGCATTTTTGAGAAATAGAAAATTTTTTTCTGTGATTTTCCATTACCGTTTCAATATTTTTATTTTGCTTGTTAAATTGTTTTGACCTTACGGATTTGTTCCAATAATGAAAAATATATACATCCGTTACATCCGTTAATTTGAACCCGTTTTTCTTTAGCCTTTCGCAAAATTCAATGTCTTCACCAAAACAAGGATAAAAGTTTTCATTAAATAATCCCACTTTTTTAAATACTGCTTTTTTTATAAACATACATAGTACGTGTATAGTCTTTGATTCTCTTATTTTACCTGAATTTTTAATGGATATCGTTTGAGCTATAATATCTACTATTAAAGCTCTGTTTTTTTCTACCGTTTTTATTGTTTTTTTATCTTCAAAAGCATTAAACATCGTTCCTAATGCACCGATTTGTT
>ONUQ01000147.1 GCA_900321055.1 uncultured Elusimicrobia bacterium | reverse complement strand
TTAAAAATTTAAGAAGTTAAAAATTAAAAATTAATGGAGAGGAAAAAATGAAAGATTTAATTCTTTATATAACAAAAGCTTTAGTAGATAATCCGGATCAAGTAGAAGTAAATGAAGTTGTAGGTGAAAAATCTACAATTTTGGAACTCAAGGTTGCAGTAGGTGACAGAGGTAAAATTATTGGTAAAGAAGGAAGAATAATAAAAGCTATAAGAATAATTTTAAATTCTGCATCAGCAAAACTTGATAAGAGAACAACATTAGAAATTGTAGAGTAGTAAAAATGGGAAGTGCTACAAAAAGTTTTAAAAAGTCCGTATGGAAAGTAGCAGACATTTTAGGTTTTGAAGTATTTGATCAAGACGGAGCAGAGTTAGGTTTGTTAGCAGATGTCTTTTCTACGGGAAATAATGATGTGTGGACTATAAAGTCTAAGAGCGAAGAGCTTTTAATTCCTGCTTTAAAAAGCATAGTTACCAAAGTAGATCTGTCAGGAAAAAGAATATTTGTATCTTTACCTGAAGGGTATAGTGATACTTACGGAACAAAGGTTAAGTTAGAAGATGCTGTCGTTACAGATGAATTTTCCGGACTTATAGTTTATGAAGATTGATATATTAACGATATTTCCGGATATGTTTAACGGTCCTATGACCTGTAGTTTAATATCTAAGGCAAGAAAAAGAAATATTTTAGATATAAATTGTGTAGATATAAGATCTTTTACAAAGGATAAACATAATAAAGTAGATGATAGACCTTTCGGTGGCGGACCGGGGATGTTAATGCAGGTAGAACCGATATATTTGTCATTGAAAAGTGTAGGTGTAAGAAAGAAAAATCATTTGTATAAAAATCCTTATAAAAAACCTTATGTTATTTATATGAGTCCTCAGGGAAATCTATTAAATACACAAAAGGTAAAAACTCTTTCAAAATATGAGCATTTGGTTTTGTTGTGCGGTCATTATGAGGGAGTAGATGAACGAGTTATGAATTGGGTTGATGAGGAAATTTCTATAGGAGATTATGTCTTGACCGGCGGGGAGATTCCGGCGATGGTTTTAATTGATTGTGTTGCCAGAATGTTGCCTGGGGTAGTTCAAGATAAAGCATCCGTAGAGCAAGATTCTTTTTATGATGGAATGTTAGATTATCCTCAATATACAAGACCTGCTAAATTTAAAAATATGAATGTTCCGGAAGTTTTGTTGTCCGGTAATCATTCGGAAATAGAAAAATGGCGAAAACAGCAGTCTTATGAGAGAACAAAAAATAGAAGACCTGATTTGTTAAAGTTAAGAAAATAATAAAGTTAAAGGAGTGGTAAAATGTCTCTTATAGAGCAAATAGAAGCAACACAAAAGAAAGATGTTAAAGTTCAATTTAAATCCGGAGATACGGTAAAAGTTTTCTTCAAAGTTGTTGAAGGCGGAAATGAAAGAATTCAGGCTTTTGAAGGTGTAGTAATACAAAGAAGAGGAACAGGTCTTACGGAAACATTTACTGTAAGGAAAACTTCTTTTGGTGTTGGAGTAGAAAGAATATTCCCTATACATTCACCAAGAATTGAAAAGATACAAGTTATGAGACAAGGTAAAGTAAGAAAATCAAAACTTTACTATTTGAGAAATTTATCCGGTAAGGCAGCAAGAATTGCTGAAGTTCAAAGAAAACAAGCTGAAGCAGAAACTGTAGCTGAATAAAGAACTATAAAGGATAATAAAATTTCCCTTTTTGATTTTGATAAAGAATTTTATAATAAAGGACTCGGTTTTGTCTCCGGTGTTGATGAGGCAGGGCGGGGTCCTTTGGCAGGTCCGGTAGTAGCAGTGGCGGTAATCCTTCCACAAGATATAATCATTGACGGTGTTAATGATTCAAAAAAATTAACAGAAAAGAAAAGAAATATTTTGTTTGAAGAAATAAAGCAGAAAGCTTTTTCTTACGGAATAGGTATTGTTGATAGTAAAACAATAGATGATATAAATATTCTACAAGCAACTTTTCTTGCAATGAGAAAAGCTATAGAACAGTTGTCCGAAACACCTAATTTGATTTTAGTTGACGGTAACCATATAATTCCTAATATAAAAACTAATCAGCAACCAATAGTTTCAGGTGATGCTAAAAGTGCATGTATAGCTTGTGCTTCTATTCTTGCAAAAGTTACAAGAGATAATATTATGTATGAATATGCAGAGCTGTATCCGCAATATGATTTTCAAAAACATAAAGGATACGGAACAAAAGCTCACCTTGAAGCAATAAAAAAATTTGGTCATTGCCCGATACACAGAATGAGTTTTGCTCCTCTAAACTCAAAACAAATAGAGCTTTTGTAAATATTCGTTGTTTTTATTTTTTTATCTTTCTTTTTGATTGGATTGATATTTTTTTGTTTGATTTTTGTACACTCATACTTTTAAGTTCTTTTAATTTATCCCTAAAAATTACGGCTGTTTCAAAATCTAAGTTATCTGCAGCTTCTTTCATTTGTTGCTCCAACGATTTTATAATTTGATTAATATTTTTTGAAGATACATATTCTTCATTTAGTTGATTAACTAATATTTGTTGCGAAGTTTCTTTTGCTTTAAATTGAAACTCTTCAAGCTCACTAACGGCTTTAATAATAGTTTTAGGGGTTATTTTATTTTTTTTGTTGTATTCCAGTTGTTTTTGTCTTCTACGAACCATTTCTTTAATAGCTCTATCCATAGAACCTGTAATTTTATCCGCATAAAAAATTACTTTTCCATCAACATTTCTTGCAGCTCTACCGCAAGTTTGTATTAAAGTTTGTTCGGATCTTAAAAAACCTTCTTTATCTGCATCAAGAATTACAACAAGTGCGACTTCCGGTAAGTCAAGACCTTCTCTTAACAAATTTATACCCACCAAAATATCAAATTTTCCTAATCTTAAATCTCTTATTATTTCTATTCTTTTAAGTGATTCTATGCTTGAATGCATATACTCAACATTAAACCCTTTTTCTTTTAAGTAAGCCGTTAAATCTTCAGACATTCTTTTTGTTAATGTTGTTATTAATACTCTTTGCTTTTTTGATATAACCTTTTTTATTTCTCCAATCATATCTTCAATTTGATGGTCTATCGGTCTTATAATAACTTCAGGATCAACAAGTCCTGTCGGTCTGATAACAAGTTCTACAATATTCTTTTTTGATTTTTCTAATTCATATTTTCCGGGAGTTGCCGAAACCATTATGGATTGATTTATTATCTCTTCAAATTCATTAAATTTTAAAGGTCTGTTATCAAGTGCAGACGGTAATCTGAAACCAAAGTCTACCAATGTTTGTTTTCTGCTTCGGTCTCCCTCGTACATTCCTCTTATTTGCGGTAAGGATATGTGAGATTCGTCTATAACCAACATAAAATCTTTTGTTAATTCATTGGAAAGAAAATAATCTATTAATGTTGTCGGTCTTGAACCTTCAGGTCTTAAAGATAAATGTCTTGAATAATTTTCTACACCATGACATATACCGGTTTCCTGCAACATTTCCATATCATATTTTGTTCTTTGCATTAGTCGTTGAGCTTCCAATAATTTGCCTTCTGCTTTTAAATGTGTAACTCTGTTTTCAAGTTCGTTTTCTATAAGTTTTATGGATGTTTTTAATTTGTCTGCGGATGTAACAAAATGTTTTGCAGGATAAATATATGTTTTTTCTTTTTTATTTAAAATTTCACCGGTTAGAACATTGAATTCTTTTATGACATCTATTTCATCACCAAAAAAATCTATTCTTATAGCAGTTTCCAGGTATGCGGGAAATATATCCAATGTGTCGCCTTTTACTCTAAACTTTCCTCTCAAAAAATCTATTTCATTTCTTTCGTATTGTATTGCAATAAGCTGTTCAATTATTTTATCTCTTGTAGTTTTTTGACCAACATAAATTTTTACACACATGTTTTGATAATCTTCAGGTGCTCCCAAATTATAAATACTTGAAACCGAAGCAACAACGATAACATCTCTTCGTTCAAGTATGGATGTTGTAGCTTTAAGCCTTAATCTGTCTATATGATCGTTTATTGAAGAATCTTTTTCTATGTATATGTCTGTTTGAGGAATATATGCTTCCGGCTGATAATAATCATAGTATGAAATAAAATATTCTACGGCATTGTGCGGGAAAAAAGATTTAAACTCGGAGTACAGTTGTGCCGCAAGAATTTTGTTAGGCGAAATTATAAGTGTTGGCTTTTGAACTTTTTGTATAACATTAGCTATAACAAAAGTTTTTCCTGACCCGGTAACACCGAGCAACACTTGTGATTTTTTGTTTGCCAAAACATTTTTTGACAATTGCTCTATTGCTTGAGGTTGTTCTCCTGCAGGACTAAAATTGGATACTAATTTAAATTCATTTTTCATTTTTTTATATTGTAGACAAAAATACAGATAAGAAATTTTAACATAAATATTATTTTATTTTCAATATTTTGTATATTGAAAAAATATTTTGTAAAAAATAATTATAATTTAGTAGAATATGAGAAAAATTTGGAAAATATATTATGGAAAAAATGTATGATGTTGCAGTTATAGGTGCAGGACCTGCAGGATATAATTGTGCAATAAATTTTGCTAAACAAGAAAAAAAAGTTGTTGTTATAGAAAAAAATAATTTAGGCGGAACTTGCTTAAATTGCGGTTGTATTCCTACAAAATTTTTATGGCAGGCAGCAAAAACTAAACAAAAAATTTCTAAATCTTTGGAGTATGGAATCAAAGCAAATATTGAACCGATAAACTTTCATGATATAATTACTAAAAAAAACAGATTAGTAGAAAATCTGTCCAAAGGAATAGCAAGACTTTTGACACTAAATAAAGTTGATGTCTTAAAAGGGGTGGCAAGTTTTAAAAGTAATAATACACTTTTAGTTAATACGGAAACAGAAAATATAGAAATATCAGCCGACAAAATTATTGTTGCTACAGGTTCGGATTGTAAATCTGTTCCGGGTATAGAATTTGACCATAAAAAATTTATTAGTTCTACAGATGCATTAAATTTAACGGATATACCTAAAAGTATGCTTGTTATCGGTGGCGGAGCAATAGGTATAGAATTAAGTTCAATATTTTCCTGTTTTGGAACTACGGTTACTTTAAGAGAAATATGTCCGCAACTGTTACCAAACGAAGACGGTGAACTTGCCGGAGAACTTGCAAAAGTTTTAGCAAGACAAGGTATAAAAGTTGAAGTTTCGTGTCAGAATACATTAAAAGATGCAGATAATTTTGAAAAAGTTTTGATTGTTGCGGGAAGAAAATCTACGGTACAAGAATTAAATTTGAAAAACATCAATTTGAGTTTAGATAAAAGAAATTTTGTTCAAACAAGTGAATATAAAACAAATATAGATAATATATTTGCTATAGGTGATGTTACGGGTAAAGGGTTTTTGGCATACACTGCAGAACAAGATGCTGTTAATGTTGTGGAAAATAAAGTTTCAACTGATCCTATACCAAAGGTTGTATTTTCTTTTCCTCCGGTGGCAAGTGTGAAAGATATAAATTTTGACAATTATAAAAATATTGTATATAAAAAATCAATGTATTCTTCAAATGCCAGAGCACAAATAGAAGGGGAAAGAACCGGTTGGATAAAAATTGCTATAGATAAAGATAGTCAAAAAATTTTGGGTGTATGGATTTTAGGTGCAAATGCAGATGAACTTATCAATATTTGTTCCGTTATGATAAAAGCAAATATGAAAGTTCAAGATTTATCAAAAAATATGTTTTTTCATCCGGGACTTGCAGAAATAATTTTAGAAACTATAAAAAATTGATAAAACGGATGCTTGACGGAGTACTGTATAACGACGAATGACAGAGAACCGGAAGATTATAAGAGTATAAGAATAAAAGATTAGTAACTACAGAAATGATAATGACAGAGTCGGCAATTATAACTGAGGAAAAGTCAAAGTAATAATAAATTATTGTTTTTTTGAAATCTAAATATAAATCGTAAGATGCAAGAGAAAAATAAAATTTGAAAAAAATAAAAAAATTTAGTATTACCAAATGAGTAGTTTTATTTCCGTACAGTTAATGAAGCTAATGAAATGTTTAAAAAATAATAAAATTATAAGTTTTTAGTATTATAGAATTTTTACAAAAAGAGGTTATATATGTTAAAAGAAACATTTTTGCATTCAAAACATAAGGAAATTGGTGCAAAATTTACCGAATTTGGCGGTTGGGATATGCCCGTTCAATATACTTCTATTATAGAAGAACACAATGCAGTAAGA